>NZ_BAAATR010000028.1:0-119055 GCF_039533515.1 Kitasatospora cystarginea
GGCCCTGAGCACTGGCCCGGAACTACGCTGTCGACATCAAGTCGATCCTCCTGTCAGGTAATTCACTCAATCTCGTGCGACTTCGTGTCGCACCCCACCGCTCATGGTAGAGGGCCAGCAGATCCTCGGCCGGGTGGCGGCGCACATCGGTCAGCGTGGTCGCCAGCCGGTACTCGCCCCGATGGGTGCTGCCGTCCGCGCAGGTGACGGTGACGGTCGCGGTGATGACACGGACCGGGACCCCGGCGATGACCGACAGGAAGGAACCGTCGGCCGGGATCCGCAGCACGGCGGGCCTGCGCGAGGAGCAGATTCGCAGTAGCAGCGCAGCCCGTGAGGCGTGCACGGCACGGATGAAGGCGTTCGCGTCGAAGCCGCGGTCGGCGAGCACCAGCATGTCCTGCCGCAGGTGGCCCATCAGCTGCGAGGCGGCCTCCACCTCACCGCGATACGGGCCTACGACCGCGCCGAGCAGGGCCCGTGTCCCGGTCTCCGCCAAGGCCATCACCGCCAGCAGCGGATAGGCGGCCACCCCGGCCGCGACCTTGTACCGGCCCAACCAGGCCACGTTGTCGCCGGTCTCGGGGACCCGGGTGGACCGGCAGCCGTCGAACGCGACCGTGCGCAGACCCCGATAGGACACACCCCTCGCGCACGGGCGCCCCAGCGGACCTGCCGCAACCTCGAACAACTCCCGTAGCGGGTCCGGGCCCAGGCGCCGGCGCGCATCGGCCAGGCCGGCCTCGGTCACCGCCGCGACCAGGCGTCCCGCCTGCCGCAGTGCGGCGCACAGTGTGTCCCACACCCGCCCGTAGGAGGCGTCGGCGAACAGGGCCAGCGCCAGCACGAAGTACACCGCCACCCGGCCCGGCACCGTACGCGTCCGACCGCGGCGGCCCGGCCGGTCCAGGATGTCGTCGACAAGCTCGAAAGGGATGAAGCGAGTCAGGGCGCCAAGATGCCCCGGAGCGAACGCCCCGCAGGCTGTCGTGAGGGTCTGAGTCAGCGTCATCGTGCCACACTGGTCCGGCAACGGGACCTCCGGTGTGTTGGTCTGTCTTGGTCGACGACTCAACTGCCGGAGGTCCCGTTCCGTTCTCCAGTCCCACCACCCCGACACGCCGTTGGATGCTTGACAATCGACCACCTCGACCAACTTGTCGGCATTGCTTCAAGATTCGTCAGGACGAGCAGGGCGCGCAGGAGGTGGGTGGCGCGGGTGGTCTCCGTGCTCACTCGCAAGTCCAGTGCGTCGCGCAGTAGTTCCGGTCAGGAACCCGAGCTGCCGCAGCATCGTCATCCTTCCGCCATCCCGACGGCGGCATCTGCCTCGGCGACGCTCTCCCAGCCCTTCTGCTTGAGTACAAACGCGGCGACGAGGGCGGCGACCACCAAGAAGGCGGCGGAGATGTGGAACGCCGTCTGGACCGCGCGGTCACCGGGCCCGACGGCGGCTACCGTCTCGACGTGCCGGGCCCCGGCTCGTACGTCCTGATCACCTCGGCCGGAGGTTCCGCCGACGCCAGTAGCGGCAGCGGTTCTCCTGTCCGGGACCGGTCTCGATGTTCTGCCCGTTCTGTTCTTCAGGGCCGGTGACCCGGCACCGCCGGTCTCAGGACCAGGCGATCTCGCCATGGCGGTCGATGAAGCGTCCGGTGCCGGCACCGGGCCCCTCGGTGGCGAGGGCGACGATCGCGTCCGTGCCCTCGGTGACGGTCTGGGAGCCGCTGTGACCGTTTATGTCGGTCGCGGTGTAGCCGGGGTCGGCGGCGTTGACGCGAATGCCCTTGAGCCCTTTGGCGTACTGCGTGGTCAACATCGTCAGCGCCGCCTTCGAGGAGGCGTACAGCGGCACGACGACGTGCGACTCGGACCGGCCGGGGTCGTGGGTGAAGGCGAGGGAGCCCATGCCGCTGCTGACGTTGATGATCACGGGGTCGTCCGAACGGCGCAGCAGCGGCAGGAACGCGGTGGTGGTGCGGACCACGCCGATGACGTTGACGTCGAGGACGGCGCGGGCGTCGGCGGCGGTGAGGTCGCCGGGATCACCGAAGGGACCCTGGACCCCCGCGTTGTTGATCAGGACATCGATCCTGCCCTCGTGCTCGGCGACGTCCGCGGCGGCGGCGGCGGCCACGGACGCGTCGTCGGTCACGTCGACAGGGACGAAGCGTGCGCCCAGCGCGGCGGCTGCCTCCTCGCCCCGCTCACGGTCGCGGGCTCCCAGGAGAACGGTGTGACCGCACGCGATGAGGCGGCGGGCGGTCTCGCGGCCGATGCCCTTGTTGGCTCCGGTGATGAAAGTGATCGTCATGCCTTCGATAGTTGCCTTGACGAGGGAGCCGGACCAGGGACGCTTCGACGGTGGGAAGACCAGTACCACCCTCGCGCCCCCGCATGTGATCGGGGACGCGGGAGGATGGAGAGCATGACGACGACACCCCCCGGAGCTGGACTGGGCGCGATGATCCGCACGTGGCGGAACCGGCTGCCCCCGTCAGCCGCTGGGCTGCCGGTCGTCCGCAAGCGACGGGCTGTCGGGCTGCGGCGCGAGGAACTGGCCGACCTGGCCGGAGTGTCGGTCGACTACGTCGTGCGCCTGGAGCAGGGGCGGGCCACGACACCCTCGGCGTCGGTGGTGGCGTCCCTGGCGCGCGCTCTCCAACTGTCCACCGCCGAGCGGGACCACCTCTACCGGCTGGCCCAGATCGTGCCGCCGGCGGACGGCACGATCTGCGACCATCTCCCGCCCGGTATGCAACGGGTACTCGTCCGCCTCGGAGACGTACCGGTGGCCGTGTTCGCGGCGGACTGGCAACTGGTGTGGTGGAACCACGGGTGGGCCGCCCTGCTGGGAGACCCCTTGGCCTCGCCGCCGCGGATGCGCAACTTCGCCCGCGACAGGTTCCCGGTGGACGTCGATCACACCCCCCTCGCGCTGTGGCCGGTCACCGAGACGGACCCCGACACCGCCGACGCCGCCCTCGTCTCCGATCTGCGCCGCGCCACCGGCCGCTTCCCCCGGGACAGCCGCCTGGCCGCGCTGGTCCGCGACCTGAACGCAGGCAACGAGAGGTTCGCCGAGCTGTGGGCGACGGGAGAGGTGACCGCGAACCGCGAGGTCCACAAGAGGGTCGATCACCCGTCGGTGGGCCCGGTCACGGTGGACTGCGATGTCCTGACCGACGGCGACACGGAGCTCAAGATTGTCATCATGACCGCCGCGCCGGGCAGTGAGGACGAGACCAAACTCCAGCTCACCACCGTCGTCGGCCCACCGGCCGGCACGCGCAACTGATCCGCCCCGCCCATCGGCCGACCGACGGCTCACGGTTTTCGTGACGCACCAAACCGTTGGACACGCACCGACGGGTGATCAGGACGGCCCGCTGGCGGACTGCCCGGACAGCGCCCTCGTTCCGCCTGGCCACGAACCGCGGTGCCCTGTTGACATCACCCTCGCCGCGCTGGGTGGTCGGTGGACGCCGCTGGTAGTCCGCGAGTTCCTACGCCGCGGTCAGACCACATACTCCGAACTGTCCGCCGCCCTGCCCGCTCTCTCGGACAGGCCGACCCAGTTGACCAGTGCGGGCGTCATCGAGCGTCACCGCACCCCGGGCTGGCCTCCGCGCGTCCGCTACATTCTGACCAGCCAGGGCCGGGCGCTGGAACCAGTGGCGCGCAGCATGTGGGAGCGAGGCACAGCGCGACGGGACGCCCTTAACCAAACGCCAGACCCGTAGAGCTCGCCGGGTGCCGACGCTGCCGACCGGAACAACGACTCCAGTACTGAGAGGTCGCCCCCACTCCGCGTCCAGCTCGAACGCGAACAGAGGCGCACGCAATCGCCACAGGGCCAGCGTGGCGGCGTGACGCCGCCGGAGTGGCGGCATGGTGGCGGACCGCTCGGTCTGACACGGTCAGCGCTGCATCATCGCGCGAATCCTTGAGGTCCATCGCTCCCCGCTCGTTCTCTTCGCCTCGGGGCAGTCCAGGGACCGCCGGTTCCCGCTGTCGTACCTCTGCGCCATGATCCATCCATGCTGTGTGCGAGAACCGAGCGCGGACTCACCGTGGAGAAGCCCGGCCAGACAGCCCTGAGTCGGCTGGTGGCAAACCTGGGACGCGGCGATTCCCACGTGGTCGTCGAACGACTCGGCGAGGACGAGCCCGAGGGCGACTGGTACATGCAAGTACGGCTCCGGGAGAACAACACCTACCAACTCGAGTTCCGCGACGGGATCGCGGCGGAGCACTACCAGACCATCACCGTCTCCCAGGAGAAAGTGATCGTCGCACTCACGGCCTGGGCTGCCGGCCGCTCGGGGTGGCGAGAGGCGTTCATGTGGACGAACATCGGCAGTTCGTTCACGACGAACGAGGTCGCCGCTCAGCCGGGCGAGGCCGCCGACCGATCCTCCGGCTGAAGGCCGACGCCGGGCGTTGGCGGTCCGGTGCGGTCTGCTCGCCATCGTGGACCCAGCGGCAGCGTGGAACGAGAAGCCGGCAGCCATCACCGTACCCAGCAATCGCCGTCCCTTCAGTGCGACTTGACCCTCACGCAACGGGAGGCCCTACGGTCCGAGCCATGAGGATTGTTGTTCACGACACGGCTTCCGCGATGCTCGACCTCCTCCAGCGGCCGGTGGAGGAGCGGCCCGACGCGCTGCGAGAAATACTCAGCCCGCTCCAGAGCGTGATGTCCGCGGCAAGTGGCATAGACCTGGTTCGGATGCACCAGGTGGGCAGTGGCTTCCGGGTCGACCGTGAGGACGCGCGGTACCTACCCGCCCTGCGTCAGCTACAGGACGCGGGGGTGTGGAACCGGATCGAGGAGTCTCTCGCCGGCGCGTGGGAACGGATCAGCGGTGCGGTGCCCGGCGTCAGGCACGCCGAGACCGTGCACGTGGTGGTGGCGCTCGGCGACCCCGACGACGAGCATCTCACCGTCCGAAGTTCCGGCTATCTCGGCATGGGCGGGTTCCCGGGGGCGATCTACCTGCTGGTGTGGCCGACCGGCACGAGCCTGGAGTTGATCGGCCACGGCGCCGCACACGAGCTCCACCACAACGTGCGCTACGCGAACGTGGCGTGGAACCCGATGACCGTCACGGTCGGCGAACAGGTCGTCGCCGAGGGGCTGGCCGAGGCGTTCGTCCGGGAGCTGGCCGGCGAGCAGGCCATGGGCCCGTGGTCGAAGGCGCTGACCGGGACCGAACTGGACAGTGTGTACGAGAGGATCACCGCCCGGATCGATGTGGTGGGGATGCAGAACCTGACCGCGTACGTGCTGGGCGATGCCACCGCGCAGCGCATGGGACAACAGCCCGTGGGGATGCCGGACTTCGCCGGGTACGCGGTCGGACTGCGGATCGTGGACGCACATCTGGCGACCTCCGGTCTGACCGCTGCCCAGAGCATCGCCCTGCCGGCACACGAGATCCTCGCCAACGCGGGCGTGCCGACGAGCATGTGACCGCCCCCGGGCAGGTCGTGCCCCGCAGGGCACCTGGTCCGACCCCGCACCGCCGCGGGGCCGGACACCCGGGCGAGGACGGACCGATCGATGCGCCGGGCGACCTGAGCTGGGCGGCAGTCAATAACACAGCTCCTGCAGGAAGTCGCCGGGCTCGGGCTCGGCATCGCGCTCGACCGCGGTCCACCGCTGGCCGGCGTTCACAGGTAGCCCCGCCGACCGCAGCACGCGTCGCCGACGCAGGCAACTCCTCCGCAGTGCAAGGGAACCGGCACTCCAGGCGCGCGTCAGGCTCCCGGGCCCGGCCGGCTCATGACCACCTCCCCGACGAACGTCCGGTGCAGCCGGTCCAAGCCCGGCGCTCCGAGCGAACGGGCCGCCAGCCAGGCGGCGGCGCCGGCCGCGTTCCCCGCGTGCGAGATCTCGGCTTCCGGCCATCGCTCCGCGATCCGCTCGCGGACCACGGCCGCCAGCGGTGAGCCGACCGAGATGACCCCACCCGCCAGCACCACCGGACCGTCCGTGCCCGGTGGGCGGACGGTGCCCAGCGTCGCGAGCAGATGGTCCGCCGCCTCGCTCACCAGGCCCCGTGCGGCCGGCTCGCCCGCCTCGGCGGCCCGCAGCACCAGCGGCGCCAGGCGCGCCAGCCGTACGGGTGGCTCCGCATGCACCGCGCCGATCAGGGCCGACCGGGGGTCAGCTGCCTCCGTGCCGCCCAGCAGGGCTTCGACCACCGCCCCCGGGAGGCCGGTCAGCTCCTCCCGCCGGTCGATCCGACCGAGGGCCAAGCGGACGGCTGAGTGCCCCAGCCAGTAGCCGGAGCCCCGGTCGCCGAGCAGCCAGCCGTGCCCGTCCGCGAGCCGGACCGGGGCGAAGTCGCGGCACTCCCCCGCGACCGCGCCCGTGCCGCTGATCAGGACCGAGCCCGCAGGATGGCGGGTCCCCGCCGCGAACGCCAACTCCACGTCGGTGGCCGGCCGCGGTTCGACCGTCAGCCCGACCCGGGACCAGACCTCCGCCAGCCCGCCCGCGGTCACCAGCCCGCCGGCCAGCCCTAGCACTCCGGCGGCTACCCGGGCTGGATCCACTCCGCTCAGTGCCGAGCCGAGGGCGTCGGCGATGCTCCGCGCGGCCTCGGCCGCGCCGTGCGAGACCGGGTTCCCGCCACCACCGCGTGCCGTACCGACGACGCGGCCGCTCGTCTCCGCGACCACCACCCGGGTGGTGGTGCCCCCGACGTCCAGGCCCAGGACCAAGTCCTCCGGCGCGAATGGCGTGTTCACGGCCTAGTCCTATCGCACCGAGACTCGATCGGACCCCCGGCGACACGCCCGGTTCTCATGCCGTGCGCCGGATCCGGCCCGCGTACCGCGCCTCCGGCATCCGGTTGTGCTCGTCACCGCCGGGGATGTCGGCGGACAGATGGACCGGCGGGGTGCCGCCCGCCTCCTCGATCAGCGAGATCACCTCGGCGACCATCTGCTGCGCGGGCAGGGTGGCCGTGATCGAGGAGATCGCACAGGCCCGGCCGCCGCCGTCCATCGGCAGGACCGCGTCCCCGTACGGCGCGCCGTTGTCCAGCACCGCGTCGGCAAGGTCGCTCAGCCGCAGCCCGGACGGGTGCCCGGGCTCGACCCGGTCGGTGTGCTCGGCTGAGGTCACGGCGATCAGTCCGTGCCCGTTCTCCTTGACCACGGGAGGACGGCCCCGGCGGGTGGGGGCCCGTTCGGCCACCGGAACTGGCAGAGGATTCGCCCCGCGATCAGTGACATGAGCCTTTCAGCCGAGCGGATTTGCTGCCACGCTTTCCATTCGGCCTCAGGGGTTGGAGCGCCCCTCTGCGGCCGCCCGGGTGGTGTGTCGAGGCACGGCGTGGAACCGCTCATCCGCCGACCGGTCCTGACGCTTCCCGCCGGGCCGAGAGGCGCTGTCTCCTGAGAGGCTCGGATGAGAAGAAAGTTTCTTCTGCCCTTCGTCACCGCGGCCGCCCTGCTGCTGGCGGCCGGTACGGCGACTCTCGCCACCCCCTCTGTGGCGAGCGCCGCCGACTGCACTTCCACCCAAGTGGTCGCCAACGGCGGCTTCGAATCGGGGAGTTCGCCCTGGTCCGCGTCGAACGGAGTGATCACCAGCGGCGGGGGCCAGAACGCCCACTCCGGCAGTTCCTTCGCCTGGCTCGACGGGTACGGGTCCTCCCACACCGACACCCTCAGCCAGACCCTCACCCTGCCGGCCGGCTGCAGCACGGCCAGGCTGGCGTTCTGGCTGCACGTCGACACCGCTGAGACGAGCACCTCGGTCGCGTACGACAAGCTCACCGTCGAACTCGGCACCAGCACGCTCGCGACGTACTCCAACCTGGACGCCAAGTCCGGGTACGTGCAACAGTCCTTCGACGTGTCCGCCTTCGCGGGCCAGAGCGTCGCCCTCTCCTTCACCGGCGTGGAGGACTCCGGGCTGCAGACCAGCTTCGTCCTGGACGACGTCGCCCTCGACGTCTCCGGCGGCGGCACCCCTCCGCCGCCCCCGGCCGACGCCACCCGCACGCCGTCCTCGGCCGCCTACACCGTCAACCTGAGCAGCGACGCCTCGGGCGCCAACTGGACCGGCCACGAGAGCGTGAGCTTCACCAACGCCTCGGCCACCCCGCTCAGCGAGGTCTACCTACGGCTCTGGGACAACTACCACGGCAGCTGCCCCAGCACGCCGATAACCGTGACCGGTCTGACCGGCGGTACCGCGTCTGCGCTGTCGGTGGGCTGCACCGCTCTCAAGGTGACGCTGCCCGCGCCGCTGGGCCAGGGGCAGAGCGGCTCGATCGGCTTCTCGCTCGGCATCAGCGTGCCGAGCGGTGCCGACCGGTTCGGCCGGGACGGGGCGTTCAGCTTCATCGGCAACGCCCTGCCGGTGCTGGCGATCCGGGACGCCTCCGGCTGGCATCTCGACCCCTACACCAACAACGGTGAGTCCTTCTACTCGCTTGCCTCCGACTTCAAGGTCACCCTCGACCACCCGTCGAACCTGCTGGTGCCCGCCACCGGCACCTCGGTGGACACCCCCGGATCCGCCGGACGTACCGTCACCACCGCGACGGCGGGCAAGGTCCGCGACTTCGCCTGGGCGGCCGGGCCGTTCACGGAGATCTCCGGCAGCTCTCCCAGCGGGGTGAAGGTCAACGTCTACTCGGTGAGCGGCATCGGCTCGTCGGACGCCCAGTCGATGCTGAGCACCGCCGAGTCGGCGATCGACGCGCACGCCCAGCGCTTCGGTGCCTACCCGTACGGCGAGGTGGACGCCGTGCTGGACAACAACTTCTGGTTCGGCGGGATGGAGTACCCCGGCTTCGTGCTCGACCTGGTCAACAGCACCGCCCTGACCCATGAGCTCGGCCACCAGTGGTGGTACGGCATCGTGGGCGACGACGAGTACAACAGCCCCTGGCTGGACGAGGCGTTCACCGACTACGCCACCGACCTCGCCCTCGGCAAGACCGGCTCCGGCTGCTGGAACAGCGTCTCCTGGGCCTCGCCGAACGAGAAGATCACCAACTCGATGGCTTACTGGGACGCCAACTCCTCACGGTACTCGACCGTCGTCTACGGCTACGGCAAGTGCGCCCTGCACGACCTCCGCAACCTGATCGGCGATGGCGCGATGACCAAGCTGCTGCACGACTACGCGCAGGCCCACTGGTACGGCGTCTCGACCACCGCCGAGTTCAAGGCCGCCGCCCAGGCCGCCACCAGCACCGACCTGAGCTCCTTCTGGACCCAGCACCGGATCGACGGCTGAGCCGCCGTCCCCGCCCGGCCGCGTGCCCCACGCTGCCGGGCGGGGGCTCCGTACCTGGTACCGGCGGCCGGGCGCAGCCGGTCGCGGATGGTGCCGATGGCCGATTACGCGGGCGTAGGCTCGCTCGGCTGGGTGAATGGCGGGTGTGCTGACGGTTCTCCGGAGCGGGAGGTGCCGACACTTTTCTGCGGGACCGCCCCCGGAACCGTCCGGCAGCGGAGGTTCCCGCATGACCAGGCACCATCCCCCCAGGAATTGGAGAAGACCGTGAAGGACATCCGCAGGGCCCTCGTGCTTGCCGGGGCAGCCGGTGCGCTCGTACTCGGGTCGGCTGGAGTAGCCTCCGCCTCGGCCACCGCCACGGGCACCGCCACCGACTCGCCGGGTGTGCTCTCCGGCAACGTCATCCAGATCCCGATCGACATCCCGGTCAACCTCTGCGGGAACACCATCAACCTGGTCGGCCTGCTCAACCCGGCCTCCGGCAACACCTGCTCCAACGCCGGTTGATCACCCCACTCCCAACCCGACGACGGGGACCGGTGCCGCCCCAGCAGGCGGCATCGGTCCCCGTCATCCGTTTCCGGGCCTCGGCGAGCCGGGGCCCGCCGTCTCCGGGCATCACCTGCCCGGACCTCAGCGCGGCTGGGCCTCGATCGCCAGTACGATCCGCTCGCACAGCTCGTGGGTGCGCAGTGCGTCACGGGCGGAGACGGTGCGGCCGGCGCGGACGGCCTCCAGGAAGGCCAGGACCGCCTGCTCGATGCCGCGCTGGCGGGCCACCGAGACCCAGTCACCGCGTCGGCGGACCGTCGGCTGGCCCCTGTGGTCGATCACCTCGGCGAGGTTGAGCACCACGCGCTTGGAGTCACCGCCCGAGACCTCCAGGACCTCCTCCGCGGAGCCGCTGGCCCGGTTCATCAAGCCGAGCGCAGTGAAACCGTCCCCCGAGAGCGTCAGTACCAGGTGCTCGACCAGTCCGTTCCGGGTCCGTGAGCGGACGTCGAAGTGCTCGATCTCACCGGGGATCAGGAAGCGGAGCGTGTCCACGACGTGGATGAAGTCGTCGTAGACCAGGGTGCGGGCGGCCTCCGCCAGGCCCTCACGGTTCTTCTGCAGCAGTATCAGGTCGCGCGGCCGCTCCTTGGCCAGCAGGCAGCCCGGCGCGTGGCGCCGGTTGAAGCCGACCATCAGTGAGCGGCCGGTCCGCTCGGCGAGGTCGACCAGGTGCCGGGCGCCGTCCAGGTGGTAGTCGAGCGGCTTGTCCACGTACACGTCCACGCCCGCCTTGAGCAGCTGCTCGACGATCGGGACGTGCTGGTCGGTGGAGGCGTGCACGAACGCGGCGCGCAGACCGCTGTCGATCAGCTCACCCAGATCGGTGAAGCGGTGCTCGGGGCCGACCCGATAGGTGTCACCGAGACGGTCGAGCTTGGCCCGGTCGCGGGTCATCAACCTCGGATCAAGGCCGGGCAGCGCGGTGAGGACCGGCAAGTACGCCTTCTGCGCGATATCCCCCAGGCCGATCACACCGACAGGAAGCGGGGCGTCAACGGCAGCGGGCTGGCTCACGGGGTCTCCTGTCAGATGGACGATCATCGCCAGCCCCACCCTATGCGTCGGTCGCCACCCATGGTCGAGCCCTGATGGGCGGCCCCGGTCAGGGTTCAGCCACTCGACGTACCTGTCCGGTCCGCGCCGACCAACTCGGCCGCCCCGCTCAGCCGGACCCGGTCGTCGCGGTCCCCGATCAGTGTTCGAGCACCGTCCGGCCACCCGTGCGGGCGGGCACACCATCGACGTCGGCGGCGGACCACCGTGGTGCGTATTCGCTTACGGAACAGGCGAGTTGCCACTATCATCGGATGGCTTCACGCCCGCCGGGTCAACGGACGCAAAGGGGGGACGATGGCGCAGCGGACGACGCGCAGGGCTCGTGGATGGTGGCGTGCAGGCGTGCTGGTGTGCGCGGTGGTGACGTTGGCGGGCTGCGGCTCGTCCGGGCAGCGAGTGGTGTCGGTGCCGTCCGTGCCCGAGTCGACGCTGCCGGACACGCCGACGCCCACACCGCCTCCCACGCCGACGCCCGCGCCGGATCCGCCGCCGACCACACCGTCGGCTGTGATCTACGGGTGCGACGGGCAACCGGCCGCTCGGCCCGACTCCTTCATCCTGCTCTGCGGTGACGGCGGGGAGCGTCTCGAGGGGATGACCTGGTCGGGTTGGGGCGGGTCGACGGCCACGGCGACCGGGCAGGTGTGGCGCAAGAGCTGCGTCCCGGACTGCGCGACCGGCAACGTCCTGCCGTACCCCGCCACGGTGACCGTCAGCGGCCTGAACGGCGGTAGTTACGGATCCATGCGCGTGGACGCGCCCGACTCCCCCACGCCCGCCGAGGAGTTCACGCTCGACTCCAGCGGGCCGCGCGTGGTGCAGAACGGCTGAGCGTCGGCTACGCCGCGCAGGGCTGCCAGTACGGGAGTTGGGGTACGTACTGGCTCCAGCGGTCGCGGGTGAGGGCGCCCGCACTGGTGGCGCAGAGCCGCCGGATCGCCGCGGCCGCGTTCAGGTCCAGCAGGCGGACGGTGGCGTCGGTGCTGGCGATGGCGAGGGTGTGGCCGTCCGAGCTGAACGCCACCGAGTTCACCGCGCCGACCGGGCCGGTCAGCGGCTGCCCTAAGCGGGCCGGAGCCCGGACGTCGCCGACGGTCCACCGCCAGACGGTCCCGTCGCTGCCACCCGCCGCCAGCGTCCGCCCGTCCGGACTGAACGCCACCGAGCCGACCGCGCCCGACGATCCCTTCAGCGGATCGCCGAGCGGGCTCGGAGCCCGGGGATCCGTCGCGTCCCACAGCCGGACCGTACCGTCGCCACCACCGGCCGCCAGCGTCCGTCCGTCCGGGCTGAACACCACCGAACCCACCCCGCCCGACGCCCCCGTCGGCAGGCTGCCGAGCGGGCTCGCGGCCTGCGGGTCCGCTACGCTCCACAGCCGGATCGTGCCGTCGCCACCTCCCGCTGCCAGCGTCCGCCCGTCCGGACTGAACGCCACCGAACTCACCCCACCCGCGAACCCCCGCAGCGGCTCGCTGAGCGGGCTCGCGGCCCTGGGGGCCGTCACCTTCCACAGCCGGACCGTACCGTCGCTGCCACCCGCTGCCAGCGTCCGCCCGTCCGGACTGAACGCCACCGAACTCACCCCTCCGACAAAGCCCATCAGCGTCGTCAGCGGCACCGGCTTGCGCGGATCGGTGATGTCGGACAGCCAGACCGTCCCGCCGCCCGCGCCTGCGGTGCCGAGCGCCAGGGTGTGCCCGTCCGGGCTGAAGGCCAGGGAGCCGACCGGGCTCGAGGCGCCCGACTCGGGCATGCCGAGGGGCACGGGGCTGTGCGGATCCGCCACCTCCCACAGGCGGGCCATCGTGATGCCGTTGGAGGTCGCCAGCAGATGCCCGTCCCGGCTGAACGCCACCGGGCCGCCGCCGGGGAGGAGGGTCGGCGGCAGGCTCCACAGGGTGACGGCACCGTCGCGGCCGGCCGCGGCCAGGGTGTGCCCGTCCGGGTTGAACGCCAGTGACACGGCGGCATGCTCCGATCCGCTCGGCAACTGGCCGAGGGTGTTGGGGAAGTAGGGGTCCGTCATGTTCCAGAGGCTGATGATCCCGTTGGCGTTCGCCACGGCGAGCACCCTCCCATCGCGGCTGAACGCCACCGAGAGGACGTCGCTGGTGAGTCCGGCCAGTGGCTGACCGCGCAGCTTGGAGCCGGGCTGCCGCGGATTCTGGATGTCCCAGATCTCCAGGGTGTCGTGCTCCCCGCCGACGACCAGGAAGCCGCGGTCCGGGCTGACCGCCATCGGGGTGCCCGCGGCGTGGAACTCCGACAGGTGCTGTGCGGGGTGCGACGTGTCGCCCATGCCCCACAGCTCGACGTCGCCGCCCGAGTCGTCGGTGATCAGCAGCCTGCCGTCCGGGCTGAACAGCAGGGAGGAGACGACACCGATCGGCCGGATCTCGGGTCCGCTCGGCTGCGCCGGATGCCCGGGATCGGTGACGTCCCAGAGGTTCACGATGCCCGAGCCCCCGCCGCCGGCGCTGCCCGCCTCGGCAAGGGTGTGCCCGTCCGGACTGAACGCCACGCCGGTGACGTCTCCGGCCGCGGTCAGCGGTGGGCCGAGCCGGGTCGGGTGCCGCGGATCGGTCACGTTCCACAGGGTCACCACCCCGCCGGTGTGTCCGGACGCGCCGAGGTTTCCGGCGGCGAGGAGGTTTCCGTCGGGGCTGAACGCCACCGAGACCACCGGGCTGGCCGTCGGCGGCTGTGCGTAGCCGAGCAGCACGGCATGGTGCGGGTCGCTCACGTCCCAGAGCCGTACGCCGTTGTCCGCGCTGCCGGTGGCGAGGAGCTGCCCGTGCGGCCCGGTGGCGACCGACCAGACGACAGCACCCGGGGACACGGCCAGGTCGGTGGCGATCGAGGTGTTCTCCAGGTTCAGCAGCCGGGAGGCGGTGTCCTGGTTCGGGGCCCGGTCGTGGGCGACCAGGGCGAGTTGGGCGGCGAGTGCCGGGTCCGTGCCGGCCAGTTGCAGCGCTTCGGCGGAGATCTGGTTGTTGATGGCCGTGGTGGCTGCGGACCGAGCCGCGGCGCTCTGCCGGAGGGCGAGCACTGCGGCGGTGAAGGCGATCAGGGCCAGGGCCGTGACGGCGGCGATCCCCCGGTGGCGCCGGCGTCGCGCCCGCTGCTCCTGGCGGCTCGCGGCGCGCAGGAAGGCGACGGCGGTGGCACTCAGGTCGCCCGGGTGACCGGCGGCCCAACTGAGCGCGGATTCCAGGAGGTTGCCGCGGTAGAGCAGGGCACTGTCGCGGTCGGCGCGGCGCCAGGCGGCGGCCGCCTCCTCCATCTCCTGGCGGATCAGGTTCCCGGCGCGGTCCTGCTCGATCCAGCCCTTCAGCCGCGGCCAGGCGTCGATCAACGCCTCGTGGGCGATGGTCACCGTCAGCCGGTCCTTGGTCAGCAGTCGGTGCTGGATGAAGCCGTCGACCACCGCCGCGGTCAGCCCGCCTCCGGGCAGATCGCGAACGAGGTCCAGGTGGGCGACGTGCCGGCGGGCGTCGTCGGCGTCCCGGCCGACGGCGACCAGCCGGAGGAACAGGGTGCGCGCGACCTCGCGACCCTCGGGGGTGAGGGCGGTGAAGAGATCCTCCGCCGTCCTCGCGATGGCACCTCTGATCCCGCCGGTGAGCCGGTAGCCGTCGACGGTCAGGGTGCCGTCCCGGCGCTCCTGCCAGGTCAGCCGCAGCGTGTGCGCGAGCATCGGCAGCCCGCCGGCCCACGAGCCGGCCGTCCCGTCACCCGGTGCCGGGTCCCCGACGGCGCCGAGATCGGCCAGCAGGAGCTCGACCAGGCCGTCCTGGATCTCCAGCCCGACATCCTCCGCCGGGTGGCGGATCGCCTGCTCGATCTCGGCCTCGCTCATCGGGTCCAGCAGCACCGGGTCGGCCCGCAGCGCCGCCCGCAGCTGCTCGTACGCCGCGCACTGCGCGTAGAAGTCGGCGCGCAGACCCAGCACGACCAGCGCGTTCCCGGCCGGCGGCCGGGCGAGGCGGTCGAGCACCTCGATGAACCAGCGCCGCTCCGCCTCGTCGGTGCACAGCGTGAAGATCTCCTCGAACTGGTCGACCACCAGCACGAGTCCGGCCGCACCGGCGCCGTGGAGGATCTCGTCTACGCACCGCTCGGCGTCCGACCGCCAGTCCTGCGCCGCGCCATCGTGGCCGACCGCCGTCGACAGCGCCACCGCCGGGGCGGCGGTCGGGGTCAGCAGCACCTGCCGCCAGTGCGCCGAACCCTCCACCGGAAGGCTCCCGTCGGCGATGTCGGGCAGGACCCCGGCCGCGAGCAGCGACGACTTTCCCGCCCCGGACGGACCGAGCACGACGAGCGGGCCGCCCTCCCGAAGCCGCGCGTCCAACCGCCCGCGCACCAGCGCGACGGCCTGCTCGCGGCCGTAGAACCACTCGGCGTACGGCGCGGTGAACGGTTCGAGGCCGGGGTAGGGGCACCGGTCGTCGGCACCGCGCCCGGCCGGTCGGCGAGGACGGGTGCGCCCGAAGGCCTGGATGATGCTGATGTCCCCGCCCGCGACGTAGGCGTCGCCCCCGCCGGTGACGCGGACATCCAGGCGCGCGGGCGGCTCACGCTCGGCGCCCCCGGAGGCCTGGGCGTCCGGCTGCCCGGTCACGCCGACTCGCTCCGTGGGGCCCGGGCTTCGCGGTTGACCGTGAGGTCCCGTCCCGCCACGTACGCGTCTCCCCCGCCGGTCACCTGGGCGTTGATCGTCGTCGAGCCGGCGCCGGGCCGCCGTCCGTCGGCGTCGGGCTCGGCGAGCGCGCCCTCGAGCAGCGCGCGCAGTTCGTCGGCCAGATCCGGCTGGGCGAGCAGCAGTCTGGACAGCCGCGCCTGCCACTCGGCCACCAGCACCTGCTGCAACTGCTCAGCGTTGCCGGCCTGCTGGGCGGCGAGCAGGTCCGCACGGGCCTGGGCGAGATCCTCCTCGGCTCGTTCCGGATGCGAGCGCCGCCATAACGCCAGCACGACGGATTTCACCGCGGCCCAGCTGTCGGTGGCGATCACGTTCATCAGCTGGCCAGCGGCGCTCGACGCCAGCGCCGCCAGATCCGGACCCAGATCCACTGCCTCATCAACCCCATCGTGTCGGGGTGGCCACGATACTTATATCGGGCCACAAAGAAACTTGTTGATGCCTCGTCATACATGTTCACACAGCAGGAGATCCGCTCCAACCTTTCGGCTGGGGAACGGGTCCGTCGCACGCGGCGGGCCGGCATGTGGGGTTCCAGGAGTCAGCCCGGGCTCCTGACGCGCAGCAATGCAGGCATCATGGCGGCTCAGGGCACAATCCCCGCCAACTACCCGGCCAGCCGGTTCCGCCGGGACCGGCGAGTGGGTGACCGAAGCCCGGCAAGGGGCGGCTCCGGCGGCCTTGATGGCAATGATCCGGTCCCGGCCGCAGAGGCGGGCGGTGGTGATCGCGGCGAGTCCAACCGCACCCCGATCGTCTCAACCTGTCACACTGACGGGCGACTTGGGCGATGAACACTCATCGGCTAGATTGACTGATGGACAGTCAGAGTGCCCTCGTCTGTCATTGAAGGGCTGACCGAGGTGCCTACGGCAGGGGGCCGACCATGGAGCCGGAACTGGCAGCACTGGCAACGGGCGCTGCGACCACGTTGGTGCGGCTTCTCGCGACCGAGAGCTGGGAGCAGGCCAGAGATGCGGTCGCCCGGCTCTGGCATCGGGTCCATCCCGAGCGGGCCGAGGCCGTCACGGCGGAACTGGACGATTCTCGGGCAGAACTCCTCACGGCGCTCCAGGATGGTGACGCACAGGCCGAACAGGAGCTGATCGGCGAGTGGCGCCGACGTCTCGGCCGGCTGATCCAGGCTGGTGGACCTGAGCTGGTGGACGAACTGCGGCGGGCGATCGATGAGTTGAGTCCGCGCCCTCCCGAGAGCGACCGCACCGAGTCCGGCGGCGTCCGGATGCACGCGACGGCCTCCGATCGCGGCCGGATCTACCAGGCCGGGCGGGACCAGCACATCGTCGAGCGATGACCGACCCTGACTCCGGCGGCCGACCGGAGGAGCCTCGGATCCATCTGGAGGCGCACGCGTCCGGGGATGCCGACGTCCACATGGCCGGCCGGGACCTGCACATCCACCTGGAGGACGGCACCCACGGGGTGCGGCAGCTACTGTCCGGCGGTTCCGGGACGGAGTGCCCCTACCCGGGTCTGACGGCCTTCAGCCCGGACGAATCGCGACGGTTCTTCGGACGGAACCAGGCGACCGCAACTCTCGTTCTGCGGCTGACCGAGCGCCTTGGTTCGGGCGGTACGCAATTCGTGCTCGGCGCGTCGGGAGTAGGCAAGTCCTCTCTGCTGCGTGCCGGACTGCTGCCCGCTCTGGCCGGCGGTGCGTTGCCCCCGGCAGCGGCCGCCCGATGGCCGCGGCTGGTGTTCACTCCTACCGCCCGGCCCTTGGCCGAGGCCGCCCGCGCCCTGGGCGAGGCGTTGGACCTCGATCGGGAGGCGGTCGGGCCGACCGCGGCCGACCCCGCCCGGCTGGCCGCCGCCGTGCGCGCGGGGTTGCGCGGGGCCGCCCTGGACCGGCTGGTCGTCGTGGTCGACCAACTGGAGGAGCTCTTCACCCTCGCCCCCGACGAAGACGAACGGCGCGCCTTTCTGGAGTTGATGGCGCGGTTGTCGGGGCCGGACCAGGGCGACGGGCCCGCCGCCCTGGTCGTGTACGGGATGCGGTCCGACTTTCACGGCCGGGCCAGCGGCTACCCGCTCCTGCGGACGGCGCTGGAGGACCGGCCGGTGATTCTCGGACCGCTGTCGGAACAGGGCCTGCGCGAGGCGATCCTCTTCCCGGCGCGCTCCTCGGGCCTGGACGTGGAACCGGGTCTGGTGGAGTTGCTGTTGCACGACCTCGGCGCGACCGGCGGTGGGGAGTACGAGGCCGGCCGGCTCCCGCTGCTCGCCCACGCCCTGCAGGCGACCTGGCAGCTCCGGGACGGCCACGTCATGACCGTCCAGGCGTACCGGGACACCGGAGGCATCCTCCACTCCGTCGCGTCCACCGCCGAGCGGGTGTTCGCAGGCTTCGACGAGGACGGGCGGCGGTTGGCGCGCTCGCTGCTGCTTCGGCTGGTGGAACTCGGTGACGGGACGGACGACATCCGGCGACGGGCGACCCGGGAGAGCCTGCTGCGCGAGGGCCCGGATCCGACGAGTACCTCGGCCGTGCTGGACGCCATGATCAGCGGCCGGCTGCTCTCCCAGCGGGAGGACACCGTCGAGATCACGCACGAGGCGCTGCTGCGAGCCTGGCCGCGGCTCCACGGCTGGCTCGGTGAGGACCGCTCGGGCAAGGTGCTCCACCAGCGGCTCGCCGACGCCGCCGAGGCCTGGCTGCGGGCCGGCCGGAGCCGGGGCGACCTGCTGCGGGGCCAGCAACTGGCCCGGATACGCGAGTTGGTGAAGGGTCCCGACCGCGGAGCGGAACTCTCCGAGCTGCAGCGGGAGTTCCTCGCCACCAGCGTCCGCGCTGCCCGGTTCCGGCGGTCGGCTCGCATCGGCGGGGTGCTCACACTCGTCCTCGCGGTCGTGGCCAGCGTGATCGCCGTCCAGCAGCACCGGCAGTCCGCACGCCGCGAGGCGGTGATCGCCTCCCGCCAGCTCGCCGCGAATGCGGCGGCCGTCCGTTCCACCGATCCCGCCGCGGCGCTGGAACTGAGCCTGGCCGCCTATCGTACGTCGCCCACCCCGGAAGCCCGGGACCAGATGTACGCCTCCTACACGACCCGCTACCCCGTCACCCTCGAAGACCCCTCGGACAAGAACCACACCGGAAAGGTCCTCGGCCTCGCGTTCAGTGCCGACGGGCAGGTCCTTGCAAGCGGCGACAACAGCCACACGGTCAAGCTCTGGGAGGTGACCGACCCGGCCCGGCCCGCCTTCGGCGCAGCCGTGAACACCGAGGGCACCGCCGCGGTGGCCTTCGCCCCGAACGGGCGCGTGCTCGCGACGCACGGCCGCAGGTCCCTGCAGCTGTGGGACGTGGCCGATCCGCACCACCCCAAGCTGCTCAGCGGCACTCCCGACGGGACGGACACCGCGTACTCCCTGGCCTTCAGCCCGGACGGGCACACCCTCGCGACCGGCAGCGACAAGGGAGCCGCCCAGCTCTGGAACATCGCCGACCCCGCTCGTCCCGTACCCGTCCGCACGCTCTCCGCGGACTCCAAGGAGATCACCGGCGTGGCCTTCCACCCCGACGGGCGGATCCTGGCCACCGCGAGCACGGGCGGCAGCGTCCGCCTGTGGAACGTGGGATCCGAAGAGCCGACCGTCCTGGCCACCATGTCGGTCGGGAGCGCCTGGAGCCTGGCCTTCCATCCGGCGGGCAGGCTGCTGGTCGCCGGCGGCACGTACGGGCAGCTCAACTGCTGGGACGTCACCGATCCGAGCCGACCGGCGGCGAAGGAGATGACTCCCGATCCCCTCAGCGCACGGGGGGACTTCCTGGCCGTCGCCTTCAGCGGAGGCGGTGACGCGTTCGCCGCCGCCAGCAGCGACGGCAGCGTGAACCAGTTCCAGTTCGGCCGAAAGCCCGACCCCGGAACGGTGGACCTCAACCGATGGAACGTCCTGCACGGCTCGGGGCCGCTGCGCGCCCTGGCGTTCAGCCCCCAGAACGGCACCATGGCGACCGGAGGCGACGACGGCCGGGTACGGGTGTGGACCACCCCTGGGGTGTCGATCCCTCAGCACATGGTGGGCCAGACCGGGGGCGCTCCGGGGACGGCCTTCGGCGGGGACGGCCGCATCCTGGTGACCGGCGACCGGGACGTCGGCGTCAAGCTCTGGGACATCGCCGACCGGCGCCACCCCGTCCAGGGCGCCACGCTCCCCCGCCCGTGGGCGAAGGCCGCATTCCTGGCGGATGGCCACACCCTTCTCACCGAGCCGGACGACGACTCGTCCGTCGGCCTGTGGGAGGTCACGGACGCTCATCGTCCCGTCCTGGAGTCCACCTTCGAACGGACCGGACCGGCGGACGGACATCTCGAGGTGGCGGCGAGTACCGAGTCCGGCCTCCTCGCGCTGAACAACTCCTCGGAGGGCGTGGTCCACCTCTGGGACATCGCCGACCGCCGCCATCCGCGGGAGAGCGCCGCCGTGACGGTACCGGGCACGCTGACCGGGCTCGGACTTCACCAGCAGGGGCGTGCCCTGGTGGCGATCGACGCCAATCAGGACGTGCAGCTGTGGAGCCTCGCGGATCCGAGCCACCCTGACGGTCCGCATCCACTGCCCCTGGAGTTCCACGACGCCTGGGGTGTGGCCAGCAGTCCACAGCACCGGATGCTGGTCATGGAGAAGGACCGTGACGTCCAGCTGGTCGACGTGGCCGAGATCAGGAACCCCGTACGGAAGGGATCGCTTCAGGTGGCGGCGGACGCCATCCGGTTCTTCGGCGGCGGTCGGTACGTCGTGGCCGCGTCCGACAGCGAAAGGGCCGTCAGCTTCTGGGACCTCGACAAACCGGACGCCTGGATCTCGAAGATCCCGCTGGCCAACTACGGCTCCGTAGGCGACCTGGCGGTGAGCGGGGACGGCCGTACCGTCGGCCTGGCCACCGGCGGACTCACCGGCTCAGACGTGCTGTTGTGGAACGCGGCCGATCCGACGAGCGTGTCCATCGGCTCCACCCTCACCCTGAGCGGCACCGACCTGGAGTTCACTCCCGACGGCCGCACCGTGGCCACCGATGTGCCCGACCCTCTGTACGGTGACGGCGTCCGCCTCTGGGAGCTGGATCCAGATCGCATGTACCAGGTGATCTGCGCCGATGTCGGCATCCCGGCCGACAGGCAGTGGACGGCGTACGCCGGGCAGCATCCGTACCGGCAGCCGTGCGTCTGACTCCGGGCCACCGAGCCTTTTCACGTCGGGTACACCGTCAGGACACGCCTTGGCTGTCGGCTGAACACCATGGGAAGGTTGTCCGAAAGGTCTAGATCGTTTTCTCTCTTTGCGCCAGGATGCTGCGCGGCCGGTGGAACGACAAGGTGGGAGTCAGGACTGCGCTGGCAGACCTACGCCGAGGCGCTGCAGAACGCCGGCGTGAGCTGGAAGGTCTACCAGAACGCCAACGACAACTTCGGCGACAACGCCCTGGCCTACTTCACACAGTTCGCGAACGCCGCCCCCGGCACCCCGCTGCACGACCGCGGCATGGCCTCCGTGCCCGCCGTCACCGGCCGTACTCCGGACGACATCGCGCTGGCCATCAAGAACGACGTGCTGAACGGCACCCTGCCGCAGGTGTCCTGGGTCGTGGCCGACCAGCAGTCCTTCGAACACCCCTACGCCACCCCCGAGGACGGCGCGCACTTCGTGCACATGGTGATGGACGCCCTGAACGCGGACCCGGGCGTGTTCAACTCCACCGTCCTGCTGCTCAACTACGACGAGAACGACGGCTTCTTCGACCACGTCCCGCCCCCGGCCGCACCCTCCGGCACCCCGGGTGAGTTCTACAACGGCACCAACATCGGCCTCGGCTTCCGCGTCCCGCTGATAGCCATCTCGCCCTGGAGCCACGGCGGTTGGGTCAACTCCCAGGTCTTCGACCACACCTCGGTGCTGCGCTTCCTCGAGGTGTGGACGGCCGACCTCGGCAAGCCCGCCGGCTGCGTCAACATCAGCGACTGGCGCCGCAAGGTCTGCGGCGACCTCACCGGCGTCTTCGACTTCGCCAACCCGGTGTACGGCATGCCCTCGCTGCCCGACACCTCGCAGACGATCGGCCTGGCCACCTGCGGTCCGCTGCCCAACCCCTCGCCGAGCACCAACTCCCGGCCCGCCCAGGAGCCCGGCACCCGCCCGGCCCGCGCCCTGCCGTACCAGCCGGGCGCCAACCTGGACCGCATCGAGTACGACAACACCAGCACCACGAAGGTGTGGCTGAAGATGTCCAACGACGGCGGACACGGCGCCGCACACTTCGCCGCCTACGCCAACGCCCACCGTGACGGCGGCCCGTGGCAGTACACCGTCGACCCCGGCAGCCCGGTGAGCGACTTCTTCAACTGTGGCTGGTTCTACGGAAACGGCGCCTACGACCTGAGCGTGGTCGGCCCGAACCGCTTCCTGCGGCGCTTCATCGGCGACACCACCAAGGCGGGTGGCAACGTCGGCGTCACCGCCTCCCACGCGCCCGCACCGGACACCGGCAAGCTCGCGGTGTGGTTCGCGCTGGCCAACAACAGCGGCTCGCCGGTGACCTTCACCATCACCACGAACCACTACCGCCTCGACGGCCCGTGGACCTACACCGTCCGGCCGGGCGCGTCCGTCAGCGACTGGTTCAACCAGGTGGCCTACTGCAACGGCTGGTACGACTTCACCATCACCGTTGACTCGGACGGCGGTTGGTCTCAGCGCTTCAGCGGCCACCTGGATGACCGGAAGCCCCAGCATCTCCGGCTGACCCCCGGGGCGCGCGCGGCATGTCGGACCGGTGCAGAATGCGGCCATGGCCATTGCGCGTTGGAACGGCGAGATCATCGCCGAGAGCTCACGGACCACGGTCGTCGAGGGCAACCACTACTTCCCCGTCGACTCGGTCCGGACTGAGTTCCTGGTCCCCTCTGCGACCACCTCCATCTGCCCCTGGAAGGGCACCGCCTCCTACTACACGCTGCGGGTGGCGGGCGCGGAGAACCCGGACGCGGCCTGGTACTACGCCGACCCGAGCCCGGCCGCCGCGCGGATCGCCGGGCACGTGGCGTTCTGGCGTGGCGTCGAAGTCACCGGCGAGTAGGGCCGGTTGCGGGGTCGGGGCGGCGAAGTCGCCGACGGGCCGGGCCGGTTGACGTTCGCGGGGCGTCAGTCGACCGAGAGCCCCCGGGCCGCCGCCGTCAGGGCGTCCAGGACCGGCCGGATCAGCGGATGCCGCTCGGCGCCGCTGCGTACGGCGGCGAAGACCTTGCGGGTGGCGAGTGCGCTGTCCACCTGGCGTACCGCGACCCGGGAGAGGTCGACCCCGCTCAGGGCCGAGCGCGGGACCAGCGCCACGCCCGCCCCCGCCGAGGCGAGGGCCACCACCGCACGGAAGTCGTCGGAGGAGTGCACCAGCCGGGGCTGGAAACCCGCGTATTCGCAGGCCAGCAGGACCACGTCATGGCAGGGGTTGCCGGGGTAGGGGCCGATCCACGGCTCGGCGGCGAGCTCGGAGACGGCTACCGGGCCCGCGGCGGAGGCGAGCGGGTGGCCGAGCGGGAGTACCGCCTCGAACGGCTCGGCGTAGAGCGGGACCCTGGTGAGCCGCTGGTCGTCGGCGCGCGGCGCACCCCGGTACTCGACGGCGACGGCGATGTCCGCCAGCCCGTCCAGCAGCATCGGCAGGCTGGCGTCGCCTTCGGCGTCCAACACCTTGATCCGCACCCCGGGCGCCTCCCCCGCGAGGGCGGTGATCGCCGGGGCGAGCACCAGCGCGATCCCGGTCGCGAACGCCGCCACCGTGACCTCGCCCGCCGCACCCGCGCTGTACGCGGCGAGGTCGGCCTCGGCCCGTTCGAGCTGGGCGAGCACCGCGTCTGCGTGGCCGAGCAGGATCTCCCCGGCGGCGGTGAGGCGGACGCCCCGGCCGTCGCGGGCCAGCAGGTCGTGGCCGGTCTCCTGTTCCAGCGCGGCGAGCTGCTGGGAGACGGCGGACGGGGTGAGGTAGAGCGCGGCGGCGGCGGCCGTCACGGTGCGGTGGTCAGCCACGGCCCGCAGGGTCCGCAGCCGTCTTGCGTCGATCACTCACACATTCTGCCAGTGTGGAGCGGGTGCGCGGTCGCGGCCGGTGCCCTGCGGACTGCCGGTGCCCGGTGCGGGGCCGGGCGGGTACGGCCGCGCCCGTCCTCTCCGGTAGGTGGGCTCAGTGTCGCGGCGCGGCGGGCCGCAGGTAGGCGAACCAGGTCAGCAGCAGGCACAGCGCGTAGTAGCTCAGGAAGACCAGGTAGGCGGCGTCGCCGTTGTGCGCGGTCAGGAAGGCCTGCCGGAAGGCGATGTTGACCAGGACCCCGCCGAAGGCGCCGACGGCTCCGGCGAGGCCGATCAGGGCGGAGATCGACCGGTGCGCGGCCCGTTCGGTCGCCACGGGGTCGGCACCGGCGCGGATCGCCGTGTCGGCCCGGACGCGGTGGATCGCCGGGATCATCTTGTAGGTCGAACCGTTGCCGACACCGCTGAGCGCGAAGAGGGCGACGAAGCCCGCCAGGAACAGGACCAGCGAGTGCTGCCGGGAGGCGGTGAGCACGGTCGCCGCGCCCGCTGCCATGGCGGCGAAGGTCCAGAAGGGCACTCGGGCCCCGCCCCAGCGGTCGGCCAGCAGCCCGCCGACCGGACGGGCGAGCGAGCCGAGCAGCGGTCCCAGGAAGGTGAGGCAGGCGGCCTTGACCGCGGTGTCGAACCGCTCTGCGACAACGGTACGGCTGCCTCATCCCGCTCCGCGACCGCCTCGCCGAGACGGGTTGGGGCTGCGACCGGCCGGCCGGAGCCGGGCGGCCCGGCCCCCGGGATCCCCGGGCGGTCGTCCTCGCGGGGGCCGGCTCCAGCGACCGGGCGGCCAACGCCGACACGGCGCGCATGGCGCGGCTGCTGCAGGAGCGGCTGGGCGTCCGGTGACCGCCTCCCATCTGAGCGCCGCCGTGCCCACCCCGGCCGAGGCCGTGGCAGCCCTCCGTGCCCGGAGACACCGCCAAGTGGCCGTCGCCGGCTACCTGTCGGCCCCCGGCTTCTTCGCCCGGCGCGCCACGCAGGCCGGCGGCTGCCTGACCTCCGCGCCGCTGGGCCCGCACGAGGCCGTCGCCCGCCTCGTCCTGCACCGCTACGACCAGGCATTCGACTGCTGAACCGCCCTCGCCTCGGGGCGCGGTGTGAGTCCGCTCCGGCGAGAGCGGTGCTGCAACACCCGGCCGGGGGGAGCGCGCGGCGCCGTCGCACTGCCGGTGCGGCCGTCCTGTCCCGGTACGGCCGCACCGACAGCGTCTCCGGGCCGCCCCGCCGGCGGCGTTGCGGCGCCGGCGGGGCAGGTCGAACGGAGCGGCCGGTACTACTCGCCGAGCGCCGCGCGGGCGTCGATGAAGGCCGCCACGGCGCGCTCGACGTCCGCGGTGGAGTGGGCTGCCGAGAGCTGGACCCGGATCCGGGCCTGGCCGTGCGGGACGACCGGGTAGGAGAACCCGATCACGTACACGCCGCGCTCCAGCAGCAGTTCGGCCAGTCGGCCCGCCTTGGCGGCGTCACCGATCATCACCGGCGCGATGGCGTGCTCACCGGGCAGGATCTCAAAGCCCGCCTCGGTCATCTTCGTCCGGAACAGCTTGGTGTTCTCGGCCAGCCGCTCGCGCAGGTCGCCGGACTGCTCCAGCAGGTCGAGCACGGTGAGCGAAGCGGCGGCGATCACCGGGGCGAGCGAGTTGGAGAACAGGTACGGGCGCGAGCGCTGGCGCAGCAGTGCGACGATCTCCCGGCGCGCGGCGACGTAGCCGCCGGAGGCGCCGCCGAGGGCCTTGCCGAGGGTGCCGGTGATGATGTCCACCCGGTCCATCACGCCGTGCAGTTCGGGGGTGCCGCGCCCGCCGGGGCCGACGAAGCCGACCGCGTGCGAGTCGTCGACCATGACCATGGCGTCGTAGCGGTCGGCGAGGTCGCAGATCTCCCGCAGCGGGGCGATGTAGCCGTCCATCGAGAACACGCCGTCGGTGACGATCAGGCGGCGGCGGGCGTCCTGGGCGGCCTTGAGCTGCGCCTCCAGGTCGGCCATGTCGCGGTTGGCGTAGCGGTGGCGGCGGGCCTTGGACAGCCGGATGCCGTCGATGATGCTCGCGTGGTTGAGCGCGTCGGAGATGACGGCGTCGCGCTCGTCGAGCAGGGTCTCGAAGACACCGCCGTTGGCGTCGAAGCAGGAGGAGTACAGGATGGTGTCCTCCTGGCCGAGGAAGGCCGAGAGCCGGTCCTCCAGCTGCTTGTGGACGTCCTGGGTGCCGCAGATGAAGCGCACCGAAGCCATGCCGTAGCCCCAGCGGTCCAGCGCGTCCTTGGCCGCCGCGACGACCGCCGGGTGGTCGGCCAGGCCCAGGTAGTTGTTGGCGCAGAAGTTGAGCACCTCTCCGGGGCGTCCGCCGGCGGTGACGGTGACCGCGGCGCTCTGCGGGGTGCCGATCACGCGCTCGGGCTTGAAGAGGCCTGCCTCGCGGATCTCGTCCAGGGTGGCGGCGATGTCCTCGCGGACGTTGTCGAACACGATGTCTCCTAACGTGGTGTCAGACCGGAGCGGTTATCGGGTCTCAGACGGTCCAGTCGAGAATGACCTTGCCACAGTTGCCACTTGCCGCCTCGTCGAAGGCGGCCTCGAAGTCCGCGGCGGCGTAGCGGCCGGTGATCACCGGGCTGAGGTCGAGGCCGCCCTCCAGCAGGACGGACATCGCGTACCAGGTCTCGAACATCTCGCGGCCGTAGATGCCCTTGATGGTGATCATCGAGGTGACGATCCGCGCCCAGTCCACCGCGAAGTCGTCGGCGGGCAGGCCGAGCATGGCGATCTTCCCGCCGTGCGTCATGTTGGCGATCATCGACTGCATCGCCTCGGGACGGCCGGACATCTCCAGGCCCACGTCGAAGCCCTCACGCAGGCCGAGCTGCTGCTGGCCCTCCTCGATGGTGTGCTTCGAGACGTCCAGCGCCAGCGAGACACCGACCTTGCGGGCCAGGTCCAGGCGGTAGGGGGAGACATCCGTGATCATCACGTGGCGGGCGCCCGCGTGCTTGGCGACGGCGGCGGCCATGATGCCGATCGGGCCCGCGCCGGTGATCAGCACGTCCTCGCCGACCAGCGGGAAGGAGAGGGCGGTGTGCACGGCGTTGCCGAACGGGTCGAAGATCGCGGCGACGTCCAGGTCGACCGGCACCCGGTGCACCCAGACGTTGGAGGCGGGCAGCGCGACGTACTCGGCGAAGGCGCCGTCGCGGCCGACGCCCAGGCCCACCGTGTTGCGGCACAGGTGGCGGCGCCCGGCCAGGCAGTTGCGGCACTTGCCGCAGACCAGGTGGCCCTCGCCGCTGACCAGGTCGCCCACGTTGACGTCGGTGACCGCCGAGCCGATCTCGGCGACCTCGCCGACGAACTCGTGCCCCAGGGTCAGCGGGGTGTCGATGGTCTGCTGGGCCCAGCCGTCCCACTTGCGGATGTGCAGATCGGTGCCGCAGACACCGGTGCGCAGCACCTTGATCAGCACATCGGACGGTCCGATCTCAGGCATGGGGACGTCCATCAGCCAGAGTCCGGGCTCGGCCTTCTGCTTGACGAGTGCCTTCACGGCGAGGGCTCCTGACGCACGGTGGAACGGACCTGCCGGGGAGGGACAGGCCGAGGTCTACCCGGCGTACGGCCCCTGCCGGGCCGGGCAGAGTGAAATCTGCCTGGTCAGAGCGGGTGCGGTCCATCGAGGAATTCTTAAGGGCCGCCACAGCTGGGCTTCACGATCCTGCCCGAGCCGTGCCCCGCACCTCCCGGCGGCCCGCCGCACACCACTCGTTCGGCGCAGGTGGCGACCGAGCCGGGCCCGCCTGCCGGGGCCGTCGATGCGGTCCGGCTCGTAAAATCTTGTCCGTGTCTTGTCAGATCTCTTCTGGGGTGCGGTCCGGCCGAACTACCTTCGTCGTCTGTGACAGACCGTCGATTCCGTCCGCTCACCGTCATCGCCACGCTCCTCGCCGCCCTCACCATGGCGCTGCTCGGCCCCGCGGACGCGCGAGCGAGCTCCGCGGGCACCGTCCGCCACGGCGCCAGCCAGCCCGTCTACTCCTACGCCGACGCCGTCCGGGAGACGGTCTGGGTCGACACCGGCCTGGACGGTGACGGCGACGGCCGCACCGACCGGGTCGCCGCCGACATCATCCGGCCCCGCGAACCGGCCGCGGCCGGCCTGCGGATCCCGGCCATCATGGACGCGAGCCCCTACTACTCCTGCTGCGGGCGCGGCAACGAGCTCCAGCTCAAGACGTACGACCCGCAGGGCCACCCGGTCCAGTTCCCGCTCTTCTACGACAACTACTTCGTCCCGCGCGGCTATGCCGTGGTGCTGGTCGACCTGGCCGGGACCAATCGCTCCGACGGCTGCGTGGACGTCGGCGGCCCGTCCGACGTCGCCTCGGCCAGAGCGGTGGTCGACTGGCTGAACGGCCGGGCCAAGGGGTACAGCACCCGGACCGGCGGCAGCACCGTCCGACCGACCTGGGCGAACGGATCGGTCGGCATGATCGGGAAGTCCTGGGACGGCACCATCGCCAACGGTGTGGCCGCCACCGGGGTGAACGGGCTGAAGACCGTCGTCCCGATCTCCGCGATCAGCTCCTGGTACGACTACTTCCGCTCGGCCGGCGCCCCGCTCTACAGCGGCACCCCCGCCGACCTGGCGAACGTGGTGGAGAGCTCCGCGGCCGCCGCCAAGTGCTCAGCCGTCCAGCGCGAGTTGGCCGCCGGGTCGCCCGCCAACGGCGACTGGACGTCCATGTGGCAGCAGCGCGACTACGTCGCCGCCGCCTCCCGGGTCCGGGCCAGCGTCTTCGTGGTGCACGGCCTGCAGGACCTGAACGTCCGCGACATCAACTTCTCCCAGTGGTGGACGGCGCTGGCCCGAACCGGCGTCGAGCGGAAGATCTGGCTGTCGCAGACCGGCCACGTCGACCCCTTCGACTACCGGCGCCCGGTGTGGGTGGACACCCTGCACGCCTGGTTCGACCACTACCTGCTGGGCGTGGACAACGGGATCCAGCGCGGCCCGGTCGCCGACGTCGAGCGGGCGCCCGACCGGTGGACCCAGGACCAGGCCTGGCCCGCGCCGGGGACGGTGACCAGTCGGCTCGGCCTGCAGCCCGGTGCCCTCACCACCAAGGCCGGCGAGGGCACCGCGAGCTTCACCGACGACCCGTCGCACGGCGAGGCCGACTGGGCGGCCGCCGCCGATGCCACCACCCCCGACAAGGTGACCTTCACCACCGGCGCCCTCACCCGGGACCTGCGGATGTCGGGCGGCGGCTCGATCACTCTGACCGTCCGGCCGTCCACCACCAGCGCCCGCCTGAGCGCGGTCCTGGTGGACCTCGGACCGGCGGCCATCCGCAACTACCTGGGATCGGGCGAGGGCATCACCACCCTGGGCACCCGCTCCTGCTGGGGCGACAGCGCCCCGGGGGACAGCGCCTGCTTCCTGGACACCGCCGCCGACACCGCCCAGGTCGACTACACGGTCTTCAGCCGGGGCTGGGCCGACGTCGGGCACTACGCGAGCCTGTCCCGCGGCGTCCCGCTCACCCCCGGGAAGACGTACTCGATCACCTTCGCCCTGGCCGGCACCGACCATGTCGTGCCCGCCGGCAACCGGCTCGCCCTGATCGTGGCCGGCACCGACAACGGACTGATCGACCCTCCCTCCACCAAGCCCAGCGTCACCGTCGATCTGGCGCACTCCTCCCTCCGGCTTCCGCTGGTCGGCGGCGCCGGCCAACTGCCGGACGTCACGGGGCAGATCAGCTCCCGGCCACTGCACGGGCTGCCCGCCGGCAGCCCCGGCACCGGCGCCCGGCCGGAACGCTTCCGCTGACGCGGCCCCGAGTGCCGGCCGGTCGTCGACCGGTCAGTCCAGCTCGTACTCGAAGGTGTACGGGACCGACAGCTCGCCATGGCTGAAGACGAAGCCGCCGGTCCCGCGCCCGCCAACTCCCCGGTGCCGGAACCGGGGACCACCTCGAAGGTGCAGCGGGTGCCGTCGCAGTCCGGTCGCGGTCTGCGACCTGCTCAGGTTCGGGTCGGAGGCGGAGGTCCTCGGCCCGCCCGAGCTACGGGAGGCCCTCGCCCGTACGGTGGCCGAGCTGGCCCGCCGTTACGGGGTCGATCCGGCGGACACCGCCGCCGAGGGGCGGCCCGGGGAAGACCGCCCGGCTCAGGGGTGGAGCAGTTCCGCGAGGTTGTAGGAGACCGGTTCCTCCAGCTGGTCGTAGGTGCAGTCGGCCGGTTCGCGGTCGGGGCGCCAGCGGCGGAACTGGGTGGTGTGGCGGAACCGGGTGCCTTCCATGTGGTCGTAGGCGACCTCGCAAACGCGCTCGGGGCGGAGCGGCACCCAGGACAGGTCCTTGGTGCCGGTCCACCGGCTCACCGCGCCGGGCAGGCGGGAGGAGGCCTGCGCGGACTCGTCGGCCCAGCCGGCCCAGGGGTGCCCGGTGATGTCGGCCATCCGCAACGACTGCAGCTCCTCGGCGAGTTGGGCTCGTCGGGCCATCGAGAACGCGGCGCTGACGCCGACGTGCTGGAGTTGTCCGGTGGCGTCGTAGAGCCCCAGCAGCAGGGAGCCGACCACCGGGCCGCTCTTGTGCTCGCGGTAGCCGGCCAGCACGCAGTCGGCGGTGCGCTGGTGCTTGACCTTGAACATGGTGCGCTGGCCGGGTCGGTACGGCTGGTCCAGCGGCTTGGCCACGATGCCGTCCAGCCCGGCACCCTCGAACTGGGAGAACCAGGTGCGGGCTCGGCCGGGGTCGGTGGTGGCGGGGGCGGTGTGGACCGGTGGCCGGGCCCGGTCGAGCGCGGTGCACAGGGCCGCGCGCCGCTCGGTGAGCGGGAGTTCGGCCAGCGCCTCGGTGCCGAGCGCGAGCAGGTCGAAGGCGACGAAGGAGGCGGGGGTGCGTTCGGCCAGGGTGCGGACCCGGCTGGCCGCCGGGTGGATCCGTTCCAGCAGTTCCTCGAAGTGCAGCCGGCCGTCGTGCGCGATCACGATCTCGCCGTCCACCACGCAACGTTCGGGCAGTTCGGCGCGGAACGCGGCGACCAGTTCGGGGAAGTAGCGGGTGAGCGTCCTTGCGGTGCGGCTGCCGATCTCGACCTCGTCGCCGTCCCGGAAGACCACGGCCCGGAATCCGTCCCACTTGGCCTCGTACTGCATACCGGGCGGGATCTCGTCCACCGCCTTCGCGAGCATCGGCGAGACCGGCGGCATCACGGGAAGGTCCATGCTCCGATAGTGGCGGGCCGGTTGCCCGCCCGCGTGCCGGACACGTCGGGCGAAGCCCGCTCGGCCTAGCGTGGGCCCATGGCGGCAACGACACGAGCGGTGGAACTCGAGGTGGACGGCCGGGCGGTACGGCTCTCCAACCCGGACAAGGTGTACTACCCGCAACGGGGCTTCACCAAGCTGGACGTGGCCCGGTACTACCTGGCGGTCGCCCCGGGCGTGCTGCGCGGCCTGCGGAACCGGCCGACCACGCTGCAGCGCTTCCCGGACGGCATCGAGGGCGAGTCCTTCTACCAGAAGCGCGCCCCGAAGAACGTGCCCGACTGGCTGCCGACCGCGCGGATCGCCTTCCCCAGCGGACGCACCGCGGACGAGATCTGCCCCACCGAACCGGCCGCCGTGCTCTGGGCCGCCAACCTGGGCTGCCTGACCTTCCACCCGTGGCCGGTCCGCCGTGCCGACACCGAGCACCCGGACGAGCTGCGGATCGACCTCGACCCGCAGCCCGGCACCGGCTTCGGCGACGCCGTCCGGGCGGCCCACGAACTGCGCGGCCTGCTGGACGAACACGGCCTGCGCGGCTGGCCCAAGACCTCCGGCGGACGCGGGCTGCATGTCTACGTACCGGTGGAGCCGCGCTGGACCTTCACCGACTGCCGGCACGCGGTGATCGCCCTCGGGCGGGAGCTGGAGCGGCGGATGCCGGGCAGGGTCACCACCGCCTGGTGGAAGGAGGAACGCGGCGAGCGCATCTTCGTCGACTACAACCAGATGGCCCGCGACCGCACCATCGCCTCCCCGTACTCGCTGCGCGCCCACCCGGAGGCCACCGCCTCGGCCCCACTGCGCTGGGAGGAGCTGGACGAGGTCGCGCCGACCGACTTCGACCTGCGGACCCTGCCCGAGCGGTTCGCCGAACTTGGCGATCTGCACGCGGAGTTGGATGACCACGCGTTCTCACTGGAGCCGCTGCTCGAACTGTCGGCCCGGCAGGCCCGCGACGAGGGTCTCGGTGATCTGCCCTATCCGCCCGACCATCCGAAGATGCCGGGCGAGCCCGCCCGGGTCCAGCCGAGCCGGGCGCGCAAGCGGGAGCATTAGCCGGACCGGATCCGGTCAGGTCAGGTCAGGTCAGGTCACCTCAGGTCAGTGCGCGGGTCGATGGTCCAGTGGTTGACCGCATGGTGGTTCCGGCGAACTCCGCGCCGGCGTCCCACTTCTACGCCACCGAGTCGTACTGATCGCGCACCTGCGTCACCGGTGCGCGAACTGGCCTACGGCCGCCCCGGGATGATCTCCGGCTACGAAAATCCTGCCGGAGCCACATTCACGTGTACGTCGACAGCAGGTCGACATTCGATGAGCGGATCCGTCAATCGACCGTCCATCAACCCCTCCTACGGTCCTGCCTAACGCACCGTCGGCCCGTCCGGTCCGACGGTACGCCTCAGGGAGGAGCGAGCAAGTGACAGTACGTGTACTGGGCAGAGCCCTGGCCGTCGCGGCCGTCCTGGTCGCCGCGGGCGCCGGGCTGACCGGCAGCGCTCAGGCCGCGGCAGGGCAGAGCGGCCAGATCCAAGGGAACGGCGGCAAGTGCCTGGACGTGCCCGGCGGGACCACCACGAACGGCACCCAGGTGCAGATCTACACCTGCAATCGCACCGGTGCCCAGGTGTGGACGGCGCCGCAGGAACCGTCCGACCCGTCCACGCTCCAGCAGCAGGTCATCGACCTGGTGAACAACTACCGCGCGCAGAACGGCAAGCCGCCGCTAGAGCCGGACCCGGCACTGACACGCACCGCGCAGGACGAGGCCGATGCGGAAGCCGCGCACGGGCAGGAGGGGCACTACACCTTCGACCACATCTTCGACTCGCTGCAGGCCTACGGCTACAGCCATCCGATGGGTGCGGTGGCAGAGAACGCCGCCGGCGCGCCCGGCTTCTGGACGGACGCCCAGTCGGTGGTGCAGGCCTGGATCGACGAGCCCACCCACCGGGCCTACATGCTCGGCGACTTCACCTACACCGGCGTCGGCCTGACCGTCGACAACGGCACCTACTGGTGGGCTCAGGACTTCGCCGGCTGACGATCCATCAGCTCCAGAGCCGGTCCTCCTCGCGACCGGCGTTCACCTCACCACTCACTCACCGAACAGGACAGCTCCCATGCGCATCACCCGTACCCTGACCCGCCTTTGCGCCACCGCCGCCGTCGGGGTGGTCCTGCTGACCGTGCCGGGTACCGCCTCGGCCGCCACGCCCGACGTGGTCACCCAGACCGCGACCGGGTCCGGCAGCCAGACGTTCGCCCTCACCATCGACGACGGCCCGAGCCCGACGTGGACGCCGCAGGTGCTCGACCTGCTCAAGGCCCACGGTGTGCACGCGACCTTCTGCCTCATCGGCGACCACGCGCAGGCGTATCCCGACCTGGTGCAGCGGATCGTGGCCGAGGGCCACCACCTGTGCAACCACACGATGCACCACATCAACCCCACCACCCAGACCCCGGACCAGCAGCGGGCCGACATCCAGGCCGCCTCGGACGCCATCCACGCGGCCGCGCCCGGCGCCAACATCGAGTACTTCCGCGCGCCGGAGGGCGGCTGGACCTCCGACGCCACACAGTACGCCGCCCAGCAGGGCATGCAGCCCATCGGCTGGTCCGTGGACACCGAGGACTGGCGCACCCCGGGCGTCGACACCATCTTCCAGAACTACAAGCGGGAGTTCAGCGGTGGTGGCGTGATCCTCATGCACGACGGCTCGGAGGAGAACGACCGCAGCCAGAGCGTGGCCGCCATGGACCAGATCCTCAGCGACCTCGCCAACAACAACGTCACCGACGACGCCCCGGCCGTGCTCGGTTGAGCACACCGCCGAGACAGACAGAAGGAGTTGCCACGATGACAGGAACAAGGCTGACCAGGTTGGCCGGGCAAGCGGTGGCCGCGGCGCTGCTCGCCGTGGGCGTGCCGGTGGTCGCAACGGCCCCGGCGCACGCCGCCGACTCCTGCACCGCCTCCTGGTACGGAGCGCCCGGCGAGATACCACCGGGTTCGACGACCGCGAGCGGTGAGGTGTTCGACCCGCAGGCGATGACCGCGGCCAGCCCCGACCTGCCCTTCGGGACGGAGGTGACGGTGACCGACACCGACACCGGGGAGTCGGTGACGGTTCGGATCAACGACCGGCCGACCAACACCAGCCGATGCATCGACCTCACCCTCGGCGCGTTCAGCACCATCGCCGACCCCAACCAGGGCCTGGCCACGGTGACGCTGGACATCGCGGGGAACTGACGCCCATCCGCACCGGCGGGGTCCTCGGCCGACCGGGCCGGGGCTCCGCCCCACCGTCCGTAGGAATATGGCGGCACTATGACGTGCCGCCAGAGCCACGGCGTCATCTGCCGGTCCGCGACCTGCCCCACCTCAGATCGGGCAGCTACCGCAAATCGCAGTGCCTCGCCGGCTGCGGAGTCCGACTCGGTCCATCGCCAACGGCGGGCCGGGACCGGGCAACTCACATCGAGTTGAGGCCCGTCCGCGGCTTCCGCAGCCGACGAATCCGGTGTGGCCTGAATCTCGGTCATCTGCCCCTCCAACCCAGCCAGGTTGGCGCTAGCCGATGCGATCGGCCCAGTCGGCCGGCACCCGGCCGGCCGGGCCGGGAACGGGCTGGTCCAGCGGGTGGCTGTCGGGCGGGGCCAGCTGCGGGCCTGACTCGTAGAACTCCGACGTGTCGTAGTTCCAGAACCAGGCCTCGCCCGGTTCGAAGGTGCGGATCACCGGATGTCCGCTCGCCTTGGCGTGCGCGGTGGCGTGCTTGGCGGGCGAGTCGTCACAGCAGCCGATGTGGCCGCAGGCGGCGCATCGCCGCAGGTGCACCCACCAGCCGCCCGCCGCGTCGCACTCGACGCAGCCGGTGCCACTCGGCGCCACAGTGGGGTCGATCGGGTTCTCGGTGCTCATGGCAGCGGCTCCTACCGGTTGACGGGCTCTGCGGGGCTGATCGGGAGGCGGACCTGGAAGCGGGTGTCGCCGGGCGCGGACTGCAGGCGCAGGTCGCCGCCGTGCCGGTTCACGATGATGCGCCAGGAGATGTCCAGGCCCAGGCCAGTACCTTCGCCGACCGGTTTGGTGGTGAAGAACGGGTCGAAGACCCGGCTCTGCACATCGGCCGGCACGCCCGGGCCGGTGTCCCGGAACTCCACCAGCACGCGATCCCCGTCCCGTGCGGTGCGAACGCTGAGGGTGCCGCCGTCGCCGGTGCTTCGCATCGCCCAGACGGCGTTGTCGATCAGGTTCGTCCAGACCTGGTTCAGCTCGGCCGGGTATCCGGGGATGCTGGGCAAGGTTCGGTCGTAGTCGCGGACGACGGTGATGTCAGGGCCGATCTTGCCGGAGAGGAGCAGCAGGGTGCTGTCCAGCAGCTCGTGCACGTCGGCCTTCTGGTAGGGAGCTCGGTCCAGCTGCGAGTACTCCTTCGCCGCGCCCACGAGCGAGGAGATGCGGTGGGTGGCGTCCTCGATCTCGCTGAGCAGGGTTTCGGCCTCGACCGTGCAGCCGATCCAGTTCAGCGCCCGGCCGAGCATGTCCTCGGGCACCGCCGAGGCGATCTGCTCCAGCCAGTCGGTGCCGAGACCCGCCTGGACGAGGACGGGTGCTAGCTCCCAGCCGTCGCCGATCCTGCGGTCCTCCAGCCAGTCGCCGACCTCGTCCTCGCGGTCCGCGGCCTCCAGCGCGCCGAGCGGCGGGGCCTGCCCGATCTGGCCGATGGTCATGTCCTGAAGGTCGTTCAGGTGTGCCAGTTCCTCGCTCCGGCGCGGATCGGCCGCGAGTTCACCGAACTCGCGCCGAATCCGTGCGATGCGCTCGCGCAACGCTGCGGTGGCCCGGACGGCGGCGGCCGCAGGGTTGTTGAGCTCGTGGGTGAGCCCGGCCGTCACGGAGCCGAGAGCGAGCAGGCGTTCGCGCTGGCCGACGGCCTCCTGGGTGTTCTTGAATCCGAAGAACAGGCCCTCCAGCAGGTGGACAGCCATCGGGAACCAGTCGCGCACGATCTGCGCGAAGGCTTCCGCCGGCAGCACGAAGAACCTCGATCGTTCGGTCACCCGCAGCGAGTTGTTGTACACCTGCGGTACCTGGTCACCGAGGTACGCCTGGAAGGCCCCGGCGTAGACCCCGGGCACCGACGTGCTGCTGACGTCGACCTCCTGGCCGCCGACGAGACGCGAGAGCACGACGGTTCCCTCGAAGAGCACGTAGAAGTCGGTTGCCGGATCCCGCTCCCGGTACACCGGGCCGGGATCGAACCATTCCACATGGCCGTCCCGGCACAGCTGGGCGAGCTGGTCGGGAGTCAGCTTCTCGAACAGGAACAGCTTCCGCAGCTCCTGCTCGTCACAGAGAGCCCAGCCGCCGGTCACGACTGCTCCAGGTAGCGGTGCGCGAGCATGACGGCCATCGCGCCCTCACCGACCGCGGAGGCCACCCGCTTGGCGGATTCGGCCCGCACGTCCCCAGCTGCGAAGACCCCCGGCACATTGGTCTCCAGGTGGTACGGAGGCCGGTCCAGTGCCCATCCGGCCGGGGGACGCCCGTCGACGGTCAGATCAGGGCCGGTCAGCACGAAGCCGTGCGGGTCCCTCAACACCGTGCCGTCCAGCCAATCGGTCAGCGGCTCGGCGCCGATGAAGACGTACATCCAATGTGCATCGACCGTCTCGGTCCGCCCGGTCGCTCGGTTGAGCAGCGTCAGCCCCTCCAGGCGCTCCCGGCCGTGGGCGGCCTCCACGACCGTCTCCGTGCGCACCGCGATGGTCGGGGCGTCCTCGACCCGCTGGAGCAGGTAGTACGACATCGAGGCGGACAGCTGCGGCGCCCGCACCAGCAGGGTGACGCTCCGGGCGCTGCGGGCCAGGAACATCGCGGCCTGGCCAGCCGAGTTCGCCCCACCGACGATGTACACGTCCTGACCCTGGCAGGCGGTCGCCTCGGTCAGCGCCGAGCCGTAGTAGACCCCACGCCCGGTCAGGTCGGCGGCCCCCGGCACCTCCAGCCGACGGTACGACACACCCGTCGCCAGGATCACGGCCTGGGCCGAGATGGCCGAACCGTCGGCGAAGCGCACAGTGCGAGCCGCACCGCTCACCTCCAGGCCGCTGACCTTGCACGCCGTGAGCAGCTCCGCGCCGAATTTCGTCGCCTGGCGACGCGCCCGGTCCGTGAGCTGAGCCCCGGAGACGCCGTCGGGGAAGCCCAAGTAGTTCTCGATGCGCGAGCTCTGCCCGGCCTGGCCGCCGGTCGCCTCGCGTTCCACGACGACGGTGCGCAGCCCTTCCGACGCCCCGTAGACTGCGGCGCCGAGGCCAGCCGGGCCGCCACCGACGATGACCAGGTCGTAGAAGTCGGCCGCCGGGGTCGTCGACAGGCCCACGTGCGCGGCCAGGTCCCGCTCCGTTGGTTCCGCGAGGGCGGTGCCGTCCGAGGTCACCACCAGCGGCAGCCGCAGCGCATCCTGCCCCGCGGCGGCCAGCAGGCGCGTGCCCTCCGGCTCCTCGACGGAGTACCACCGGTACGGCACCTGGTTGCGTGCGAGGAACTCCCGGATCTGCGAGGAGCGAGCCGACCAGCGGTGGCCGATGACCTTGGTTATGCCCACGGTCCGGCCGTCGGTTGCCCGCCACGTCGCCAGCAGGTCGTCCACGACCGGGTACAGCTTCTCCTCGGGCGGCTCCCAGGGCTTGAGCAGGTAGTGATCGAGGTCGACGACGTTGATGGCGTCGATCGCGGCGTTGGTGTCGGCGTAGGCGGTGAGCAGCACTCTGCGCGCCCCCGGGTGCAGATCGAGCGCCTCCTCGAGGAACTCGATGCCGTTCATCTGCGGCATCCGGTAGTCCGCGAGGATCACCGCGACCGGCGTACCCCGCAGCTTCAGCTCCCGCAGTGCCTCCAGCGCCGACTCGCCGGACTCGGCGCGGACCACCCGGTACTCGTCCCCGTAGCGGCGGCGTAGGTCCCGGGCAACGGCGCGAGACACTCCAGGATCGTCGTCCACGGTCAAGATCACGGTCCGCACCGCATCGGCGGCCTCTGCCATGGTTCACCACCTCGGACTGTCGCCGCGGTCGAGGGGAACAGCCCTTCCGGTTTGCTCGCCGGTTGGCGGCGCAGCCCACCGTCGGGGTATCCCGGAGGAACGGCTCCATGCGAGCGAACGCTGGGGCCGACTCGCTCTCCGCCGGCCCGAAGACCATCTCTGGCCGTTGGCCCGAGCAGCGTCACCCTCGTCGCGCAGCCCGCTGGCAGGGGACTCCCGACCACGTAGTGGCGTCTGCCACTGACCACGGATCGCAAGGGATGCCGCAACCTACATTTCGTCCCAGTCTGTTTGGGAGGGCCTCTTGGCGGCGAGGCCCCGACCGGGCCCTGTGAGCTGCCAACCGACTGCGGCAGTTCTCCCCGGTGTGGTGGGAGAGGGACGCGGGGTTCCCGATTGGTTCTTTCCTCCCAATGGTATCCGTGCGCCCACGCAGGCGCTTCGCATTGGCCATGCCACCGGCCTCCTGAGGAGGAGAGAACCAGCGACCTGGTCTCGGAGGGTCTCGAGGCCCACGGCGCTATCGAGCGGTGGCGGCAGTACGCGGCAGTACACGACCGCCACCGCGGTGATCGTCAGCGACGGCGATCTCTTGAGCATCGAGGGAATGCTGCAGGAACCGAGCCCCCGCGAGATGACGGTGTCTCTACACGAGGAGCACGCATCAGTGTGCCCCTTCGGTGCCTCGGACGCGGGTGCCGCGGCGGCCGTGGCCGCGCCGGCAGGCAGGCCGAAGGCCGATCCCCACGATGAGGAGCTCGCCGAGCTGAAGAGCGCGGTCGCCCGACTTGTTTCCAGGACACGGCTCCGGCCGAGGTCTACGCGACCTTGCTCGATGAGGGCGTGTACCTGTGCTCGGAGTCGACGATGTACCGGCTCTGACCGCGGCGAGGCGACGGCATGGCCCGCCAGACCGTCATCGAGCCGGCTGAGACCGCTGTCAGGCGTTGTCGTGACGGCCCGCCCACACGGTGGGGATCCGCTGCGCCCAGGGAGCGGCCTGTTCCAGCTGTCCGGCGAGGCGGAAGAGGACGTCCTCGCGCCCGTATCCGGCGGCGAACTGGATGCCGATGGGGAGTCCGGTGGCGGGGTCGGTCTCCAGGGGGACGGACATGGCAGGGGTGCCCGCGACGTTGAACGCGGCGGTGAAGGGCGAGCGGTGGAAGAGTTGCTTGAGCCAGCCGAGACCATCGGCGCCTTCGGCGCCCTCGGCGTACGTGCCCAGGGGGACGGGCAGTTCGGGCAGGGTCGGGGTGAGTAGCAGGTCGTAGTCGGCGAAGTACTGGCCGATCGCGCGCGCGACGCTGTTGCGCATCGCGAGCGCGTGGACGAACTCGGCCCCGGTGACTTTTTGTCCGTAGGCGTAACTGGCCAGCATCTCGGGTTCGACGGTGGTGGAGTCGATGGGTCGCTCGAATGCCGCGGCGAAGCCGTCGATCCACGTCGCCAGGTTGGTGCTCCACAGGCGGGCATTGGCCAGGATGAATTCCTCCCAGCTGACACCGAGGTCGACCTGGACCTCTTCGACCCGGTGCCCAAGGGACTCGGCCAGTCGTGCCGAGCGGAGTGTGGCGTCGACCACGCAGCCGTCGACCGCCCGATCGCCCCACGGCCGCGTGAGGAGGCCGATCCTGAGGCTGCCCGGGGAGCGGGTGACCTCCTGCGCGTAGGGCCGCTCTGGCTGCTGGGCGAAATAGGGGTCGCCGATCTCGGGGCCCTGGACGAGGTCCAGCAGCGCGGCGCTGTCGCGTACCGAGCGACTGAGGGCGCCGTGGACGGCGAGCCCGTTGAAGACCTCGTCCGCGTCGGGGCCCATGGACACCCGGCCGCGGGTCGGCTTAAGTCCGAACAGGCCGTTGCTGGCGGCGGGGACACGGATGGAGCCGGCTGCGTCGGTGGCATGCGCGATCGGGACGATGCCCGCGGCGACGGCGGCTCCCGAGCCGCCGCTGGAGCCGCCAGGAGTGCGGGTCGGGTCCCAGGGATTGCGGGTGGCACCGTACAGGACCCCTTCTGTGGTGGTGCTGTAGGCGAACTCCGGAGTCGCCGTGCGTCCGAGCGTCACCAGCCCGGCGCGACGGAAACGCGCCATGAGCGATGAATCGGTCCTGGCGACGTTTCCCGCGGCGATACGGCTGCCCAGCTCCACCCGCTTGCCGGCCATCGCGACGGCGAGGTCCTTGATCAGGAAGGGCACCCCCGCCAGTGGCGTACTGCCCGGAGCCGGCGTGTCCTGTGCGGGCCAGGTCTCAACGACAGCGTTGATCTGCGGATTCACCACGTCGGACGCCAACTGGGCGGTCGAGGCGATTTCCGCGGGAGTCACTTCGCCGCGAGCGACCAGGTCGGCCAGGCCGACGCCGTCGTAGCCCACGTACTCGGAGAGCTTCATTCTCGTCCTTTCAGGAGAAGGGCTGGTCCCGGCCAGTCCTGCACTATACCGATCGGTATCTCAGGAGACCGCTCGGTATCATATGGGACTGTTCGGTACCGTAACGTTGGAGTCGGGGCGATGCAACGCCCACCGGGCCGGTGAAGGGCGGTATGGCGAGCATGGAGAGAGTCAGCAGGCAGAGCAGGGTGGCCAAACTGCCGCCCCGGGAGCGGATCCTCGACGCGGCGGAGGAGCTCTTCTCACGCGAGGGGATCAAGGCGGTGGGCGTTCAGGCGATCGCCAACCGGGCCGAGACCACCAAGATGGCGCTGTACCGCCATTTCACGACGAAGGACGCGCTGGTCGAGGAATGGCTCCGGATCGTCGCAGCCGACTACACCGCCGTGTTCGACCAGCTAGAGACCGCGCACCCCGGTGATCCCCGGGCGCAGATCCTGGGGATGGCCCGGTTCGTCACCGATGGGCTTCCCGAAATTTCCCACCGGGGCTGCCCGTTCATCAACTCCATCGCGGAACTGCCCGACCGCACCCACCCGGCACGCCGGCTGATCGAGGCCCACAAGGCCGGCCAAGTGCGCCGGCTCGCCGACCTGTGCGCCCGCGCCGGGCTGTCCGATCCGGACGAGGCGGCCGCGGAGATCACCTTCGTCCTCGAAGGAGCCCAGGTGAGCACCCAGAACGGAAGCATCGAGCACGCGGGCGAGCGGCTCATGAGGCTCGTCGACGCCATCCTGGACCGCCACTCGGCCTCCAAAGCTGCCCCGTGAAGGACCGCGCCGCGGAGTGATCCTCGTGTGGTGGAGCGGCCGGACGGCGGTGGGATTCTGCTCGGCCCACCCCAGCGCCTTGAGTCCGCGAGCGAGCTCCGGCGCGATGATGCCGAGGAACTGTTCCCCCGCCACGGCGCACAGCGCGCCTGCTACCGCCGTGAACGTCGTCGGACTCCTGCAGCGTTGCGTCGTGAAGCTCACCTTCACCGGCGACACCTGGTAGAGCCGCAAGATCGCCCGCGTTTGCGGCTGGTGACACGTAGCAATGATCACAGGATCCGCGATGCTCGGCGCGGCGGTGGTGACCGGGACGGCGGCGATCGTGTTGGCAGTGACCTCACGCCGAGGCCATGGTGGCTCATGATGCTGGGTCAGCCAGGCGGACCGATGTCGCCCGCCACGCAGCCTCGTTGATCCCGGGTTCCGTGAGGTCTCAGTGGTTGATCGGGGCTCGACTTCCGCGGTGGGTGGCGCTGAGTCAGGTCGCACCCCTTGACGTGGTGCAGTGGTCGTGTGCCAACGTTTCCGGCGGGAGTCGTTCGTCACCCGCTCGATGGGGCCGGGTGAGGGGGGGATTTCGCTGGCTGGCAGGATGTCGGCTCCAGCAGGGAACGTTTGGCCCGGTGAACCTTCCGCACCGGACCCGCGTCTTCCCTCACGACCGCCACCACACGCCCAGGAGAACAGACCATGGCCGACAAGGACGTTGAGCAGACCGACGAGCGGGGTTACGTCCAGGCCCCCTGGTGGGCGGAGCTCGGAACGTGGGGGGCCGTCGCACTGATCGCCTTCGGAGGAGCGGTGGCAGCGTGGGTCTCTTTCAGGCTGCCCGGCACCCCAGAGGAACTGGCGTCCGGCTACTACCAGGCCGCTAGGGTCATCGCCATCGGCCTGGTGGCTGTGGGATGCACCTTGCTGGGCCGCCGTCGCGCCCGGTCCGCAGCCATCGAGGAGACGAGCGAGCAGGAACGCGTCTGACTGCCTTATCCGATCGGCCAGTTCAGCGCGCCGCGCCTCGCGAATGGTCGGCTCGGCCGGACGGTAGACACCCGAGCGTCACTGACGAGGCGTCGGAATCCCCGGCGCCGGCTGGGCCTAAATCCCGCCGCTCCCGGCCGAAGAAGCGTCCCCGGATCGGTGGCCATCCGCCCCGGGTCAGTCGGGCGGCCGGGGCAGGTAGCGGTCGGCCCCCGACTCGATGACGGCGGCGCAGGCAGTGAACGCCCCCTCCGGCCGGCCCATCGGGTCGGGTACGTCCACGCCCTCCAAGTAGAGCCGGAGCTTGGGGGCGTTGCCGGCGCCGGCGAGGTCGCGTAGCGCGTCCAGTACGGCGGTGTCCATGGCGAGCACCAGGTCGGCCCAGTCCAGCAGTTCGGCACTGACCCGCACGCCGCGGTGGGCGGTGAGGTCGTAGCCGCGCCGGGCGGCCGCGGCAATCATGAAAGGGTGGGCGGGCTTGCCCTCCCAGCTGGCGAGCAGGCCGGCCGAGCGGACGGTCAGGGCCGGCCCTCCTCGCGTGGCGAGCACCGTGGCGGCGAACGGTGATCGGCAGTAGTTGCCCAGACAGACCGTCAGGATGCGCAGGGGTGCGGTCTCGTCGGTCATCGTGTCACTCCGGTGGCGGCGGGTGGCTGTTTCGGCCTGTACGGGTGGCCCGGCACCATCATGATCCGCCTCCCGGTCCGGGCGCAGTCCGGGAAGGCTCCGGGCCGTACGGGGAGCGCGGACCGGAGGATGCTCGGCGGGCGGCACTCCCGGGGGCCGCCCGCGCAAGGATCGGTACCGGCACAGCAGAGGCCTACCGCGGCCTCGGCTCTCCCGCAGCTCCACCGCGCCCAAGCAGAACAACCGTCCCCGTCGCCGTCCCGGAGGGGACGAGTGGCGGGCGCGCGCTCTCCCGCTGCCCGTGTCCGCCATGGCGGACACCCGGGTCCCGAGGCCGAAGCCATGGAGCCCGGGTGTCCGTCGCCCCGGATCAGGCCTTGGCGGCAGCCCCGGTCCGGCGGACGACGCGTACCCGGGTGCCCCTCTTGGCACCAGGATGATGTTGCGCATGGTCGCCTGTTCGTCGGCCATCCGATCGGGTCACAGGTCGACGTGCCGGAGCACGGTACGCAGGGTGACCTCCATCTCGATCCGGCGAACATCGTGCCGCGGCAGCGGTGCGTGCCGCCGCCTCTCCTGGTCCGGGCCGAGTGCCGGCGTCGGTCGCTGCCGGCCCGCCGCGGCCGGTCCCTTCCAGCCGAGGAAGTAGGGGTCGACGGGGAAGCTGGGTACGGGCTCGGCGTCGGGGGAGGCGGGTCGTAGGGTGTGGGCATGATAGGAAAGATCTTGGCCGAGGCCGCTGATGGCGTGTTCCCGCCCGCCGACGGGTCGGTGACGGTGGTTCCGCAGCCGGACGAACGCGAGGCGGGTGTAGTCGCGTTCAGTGCCCATACGGTGGTGTTCACGCGGGAGGACCCGGACTGGGTACGCGAGACGATCGCCGCCTCCCCGGCGGATCCGCTGGCCGCGCCGATGTCCCCGTTCTTCCTGAACGCCTTCTCCGCGCGGACCGGTCGTGTGATCAACACGATCGATCTGCTGACCGTGGCCGACCGGCTTCCCGGTGAACCGCCGCTCCCCGTCGTGCCGATCGAGGACCGTGAGCATCCGCGCGTAGTCCGCGCGCTGCTCTTCCGTGACGATGTCCGGGTCTGGACCACGCCGGGTGGAGTGCTGCTGCTCGGGCGTGGCGTGGCCGGGCGCTGGGAGGTGGCGATCGAGGTCGATCCGGAGGCCCGGGGCCGTGGACTCGGCCGGGCGCTGGCGGTGACGGCCCGGCACCTGCTACCGGAAGGCGAGCACCTCTGGTCGCAGCAGGCGCCGGGCAACGCGACCAGCGTCCGCACCTTCCAGGCCGCCGGATACCGTCCGGTCGGCTCCGAGGCCCTGTTGGTCCACCGCACGGGTTGAGGTCTCGCGCGTCTCCCCCGGCACTGCCGGGCTTCGGTACAGAACTGGCCATTGCGAGACCTCTCGACGGGGCGGAGCGGAGCGGAGGGGAGACGGGCCCGGTGATCGGAACCGACGAATCCCTGTCGCGGAACTCGACTGTGTGGAGCGCGAGTTGGAGATCAGCCCTCGGGCCGCTCCTACGGGATGAAGCTGCCGGGCGAGGTGGCGGGCCGGTCGAACAGGCCGGCGTCACGGTGCTTCAACCAGCGGTCGAAGAATCCGGCGAGGTAGGTCTGCTGGGCGGTCAGCACCGGACCCGGCGATGACCAGCCGATCTCCGCCTGAAGGGCGTCGGCGGACAGCCCGGTCTGCTGGGCTATCTGCGGCAGCAGTTGCTCGGCGTCCGTGTAGGAGCCGTGCTTGGTGCCGCGCAGGTGCAGATCGCGGTGCCATCCCGGGGTGTTGTCCCAAAATGCCTCCCAGGAGCGGAAGGTGTAGTGATCGCTCGCCTGACTGCCCATCAGCAGAAAAGGCCGATCCAACCCGTCCACTGCGACCGGGGCGAGGTTGGGACCGCCGTCGTCCAGGTTGGTGCCGAGCGGGCCGTCCATGTTGACGCCGGCTTTGATCCGCTTGTCGTCATGCATGGTCTCCGCCGCGGTGTAACCACCCGCCGAATGGCCGAACATGCCGATCCGGTTCAGATCGGCGAGCTTGGCCAAGTCCGGCGGGAACGTACCCGGGGTGGCCAGTCGGTCGAGCACGAAGCGGGTGTCGGCGACCCGGGTGTCGATCGTCTTCTGTGCCAGCGCCTGCATCCCGCCGTCCCGGATCGTCTTCTGGATCAACTCGTCGGTGAGGACCGTGGTGCGCACCGAGTCGTCCGGAAAGCGGACGGCCGGGGACTCGTAGGTGTGGTCGATGGTCACCACCACATAGCCCCGGCTTGCGAGATCCTCGACCAGGGTGGTGTCCCAGGACCTCGGATCCCCGCCGCCCGGGGAGTAGAGCACCACCGGCAGCGGCCCGCCGCGGGTGTCGGCCGGTGCGCCCCGGTGTGCGTGGGTGAGTGTGGCGCCCCAGTCCACCGTGCCGACCGGTATGCCGTAGTTCCGGTTCCCCGTGAACGTGTCGAAGGCGACGGCTGTTCCGGGGTCGAGCTGCGGAGCCAAGGGATAGCGACCTGCCTGGACTGCGGGATAGACCACGCTGACCATCAGTTCACGGTGCGGGACCGTGGTCACCCAGGGGTCGGGCCGCGAGGTGTCGACCAGGTGCAGCGAGACCGTACCGAGCTCGTGCGGCCCGGTGGGCGAGGGCAGTGTGAGTCGCGCCTGCTGCCCGGCGGGGCGCGGCCCGGCCGGGTGCGCCTGAACCGACCGCTGCTCTACCGGGCGCTGCCCGGATGCGAGCAACCCTGACGAGAGCTGCCCTGGCGAGGGCAACCCTGACGAGAGCTGCCCGGACGAGCGTTGCTCGACGGTCTGGAGGGCGCCGGGTACTGCCGGTGCGGCGGCCGCCGCGGTGAGGGCCGCCGGAGCGGCCAGCGAGAGGATCAGAGCGGAGGGCAGGATCAGCTTTCGGACCATGGCACAAGTCTGTTGACCAGCCGTCTGCCGATCGATAGTGCGGCCACCACTTTTCTTGGTACGGCCTGCACCACCCTCGCCCCTGCACCCAGGTACAGGGGCGTCCAGGGACCTGGATCCGAGAAGCACTGCAGAACGACCGCCCGACCGGGCTGCGGCATCCGCACCAGGTCGGGGACGCCGCAGCCGCTACTCCTCCACGGGCTCCATAGCCCTGACGATCTCGACGGCCTGGGAGATCTGGTCATCGGTCAGGTCGCCGCGGGCCGTCAGGCGCAGGCGGGAGATGCCGTCCGGGACCGACGGGGGACGGAAGCAGCCCACGGCGAGTCCGGCGGTGCGGCAGTCGGCGGCCCATTGGACGGCGGCCTCCGGCCCCGGGGCGCGGACCGAGACCACGGCGGCGTCCGGTGTACTCGCCCGCAGACCGGCGGCGGTGAGGCGGTCCGCCAGGGTCCGGGCGACTTCGCGGGCACGGTCGGCGCGCTGCGGTTCGGCACGCAGCAGGCGCAGAGCGCCGAGCGCGGCACCGACCGCGGCGGGGGCGAGACCGGTGTCGAAGATGAAGGTGCGGGCGGTCTCGGTGAGGTGTCTGATCACCCGCCGGGGTCCGAGCACGGCGCCGCCCTGGGAGCCGAGCGACTTGGAGAGGGTGACCGTGGCGACCACGTCGGGCTGGCCCGAGAGCCCGGCCGCGGCCGGCGCGCCGGTGCCGCCGGGACCGAGTACGCCGAACCCGTGCGCGTCGTCCAACAGCAGCGCGGCCCCGTGCGCGCGGGCGGCGGAGGCCAGACCGGCGAGCGGGGCTGCGTTGCCGTCCACCGAGAAGACGGTGTCGCTGACCACCAGAGCCCGGCGGTGGGTTCGGGTGGCGAGCGCCTCGGCCACGGCTGCCGGGTCGCTGTGCGGGGCACGGTGGACGTCGCTGCGGGAGAGGCGGCAGCCGTCGATCAGGGAGGCGTGGTTGTACGCGTCGGAGACGATCAGCGTGTCGGGGTCGGTGAGCGCGGTGAGGGCCGCGAGGTTGGCCGCGTACCCGGAGGAGAAGACCAGCGCCGCCTCGAAGCCGCAGAACTCGGCCAGTTCCCGCTCCAGTTCGGTGTGCAGCTCGGTGGTACCCGTGACCAGCCGGGAGCCGGTCGAGCCGCCGCCCCAGCGCATCACGGCATCGGCGGCGGCCCGGGTGACGGCCGGGTGGTGGACGAGTCCGAGGTAGTCGTTGTTCGCCAGGTCCAGTACGGGGTCCTCGGCCGGCCGGCTGCGCAGGGTGCGGGTCAGCCCGGCTCTGGCCCGGAGCTCGGCCGCCTCGTCGAGCCAGTCGAAGACGGCTGCGGGGGTGAGGACCTGCTGCTCGGGAACTGAGGACGTGACCATGGCCCGCACTCTGTCATCCCCGGTGGCGGGCGGGCAACGTGCGTCGCAGCACACATGCGGACCCGGCGACGCACACACGCGGACCCGGCGACGCACACCCGCAGGCCCGGCCGCGAGCGCGCGCGGCCCCGCGCGGCGTACCCACCCCCCACACGGCCCGCAAGGCCACGGCGAAGGCAGAGTGCCGTACCGCACCGGCGCCGGATGCGCAGCTGCAAGCAAAACCGTGCCAGGATGCACGGCCGGGGCGTACGCACCAGGTACACCCCCGGCGCGTGCACCCCGAATCTCACGCCCCGCACGTCCCCTAAACGCCTCCCGCACCCTCAGCGCCAGGCCGAACGCACTACGTCGAACGCGCCGTACCGGACGCGCCGTACCGGACGACTGCCCCGTGGCCGGGCACCGGTGCTCGGCGCCGGACGTCCGACGCCGAGCACCAGAAGCATCAGAGGAACCGGGAGCTGGGCACCGGACCGGGGAAGCGGGAGCGGTCACGCGGTCCGTCCAGCCAGTGCTCCCGAACAGCGGTGGCGAAGGCCACCAGGACCTCGTCCGAGTCCTCCGGAGACTCACCGTCCCCCGCGTCCGGGGTCGGGTCAGCGGCGCAGATCTCCGCCGCGATCTCCTCGGCGGGCAGGTGACAGAGCTCGCGGGCCCGCCCTTGGATCACTGGGGCGCAGCAGTACGGTCTCGAAGGTGTCGGCCGGACGCCTCTTGTCCCAACCTCACGACCACACACTTCACGACGACGCGTACGACAACCATCGACCCGGCGGCGTGCGCCCGCCACGGCCGCGCGCTTCACAGCCGCGCGCCTCATGCTCTGGGGCGGTAGGCGCCCTTCCTGCTCACGTCGCACATGCGCCCGATCATTCCCGAAGCCGGACCCCAGCCACAACCGAAATACCGCTTCCCGCCGTCGAAAGCCCACCCCCGCCCGCGAATGACACGCCCGACCTCTCACCTCCGCGCGCCGGACGCTCTAGACTCCCGCTCCACCGAAAGGGGAGATCTTGCGAGCGGAGATCCGTTGAACGCGGAGCTGCCCCCGGCGGCGCGGCTGACCGTGCGGGACGTACTGCGGCTGGAGTTGGTGACGCAGTGGGCCGCCGAGGTGGTGGCCTGTCCGGATCGGCTTGAGCGGCCGGTGCGCTGGCTGCACGTGGCGGAGGCGCCGGATGTGGCGGTGATGCTGGCCGGGGGCGAGATGGTGCTGACCACCGGTCTGCTGCTGGCCGGTGACGAGCGTGCGCAGGTGGAGTACGTCGAGTCGATGCGGCGGGCCGACGCGGCAGCGGTGGTACTCGGTCTCGGTCGGGCGTTCCGCACGACTCCCGAGGTGATGCGGCGAGCCGCCGAGCGGTGCGGGATACCGCTGATCGTGCTGCACCGGCCGGCGCCGTTCACCCGGCTGACCGAGGAGGTGCACGCGCGGCTGGTGCACGGCCGGTTCGCGGCACTGGACCTGTCCGAGCGGATGCGCAGCTCGTTGACCGCGCTCAATCTCTCCGGGGTCCCGCTGCAGCGGTTGCTGGACGAGATCGCGGGTTACAGCGGTGGCCCCGTGGTGGTGGCGAACCTCGCGCACCGGGTGCTTGCGACGGCGGGTGAACGGGGCGCGCTGGACGACCTGTTGCGCGACTGGGAACGGGTCTCACGCCAGATCGCCGGCCTTCTCGCACCCGCGCCCCCGGACCGCCCCCCGGAGGCCGGCCGGAGTCACCGGCCTCGTCCCGCCCCGGAAACCCCCGACGTGCCGGAGGCCGGCGGCCCGGTCACAGTCGGGCCGGACGGCTGGGTGGTCGCCCGTCTGGAGGCGCGCGGCCGGCAGTGGGGTCAACTGGCGCTGTTCGGCCACCCGGGACCGGCCGAGGCCGGCCGGATGCTGGCGCGGCGGGCGGCCGAGGCACTGGCGGTGCACCGGCTGCTCTCCGACCGTCCCGGTGCCGCCGGGGACGGACGGGCGCACTGTTGGGAGGACCAGGCGGCCGAGGCGCTGCTGACCGACCTGGCCTCGGGGACCGCCCGCCTTGAGCAACTACTGCCCCGCGTCCGGGCGGCCGGGCTTCCGGTCGATCGGCGGCGGTTCGTCCCGGTGGTGTTCCGGCCGCGCCGGGCCGGTGGCTCGGCGGCGGTGCACGAGTCGGTCGAGCACGCGCTCGCGGACGGCCGGCCCGCCGCGTACGCGAACCGGCGGACCGACGGCCGCCGGGCTCCCGAGCGGGTACCGGCCGGTCTCGCGGCCCGGATCGGCCCGGATGCGACAGCGGTGCTGCTGAGTGTTCCCGACGGGCAGGACGTCGATGCCGAGGTGTCCCGCTTCGCCGAACGGGTCCACGACCGGCTCGGCGCACTGGGCGCGGAGGCCGCCGCGGGTGCCGGGTTCACCTGCCCCGTCCTGGACGAGGTGCGCCGCTCCTTCCTGGAGGCGGTACACGTGGCGGACGCCGCACTGGCCGCTCCCCCGGCCGGCCCGGTGGCCCGGCTGCGGGACGTACGGCTGCGCGGACTGGTCCGCCTGCTGCGTGACGAGCCGGAGCTGCAGGCCTTCATCGAACGGGAGTTGGGCCCGCTCCTCGGTCGCCCCGAGCTGCTGGACGTGCTGCGCGGCTACCTCCGCACCGGCCGGAACAAGTCAGTGACCGCCCAGGAGCACCACATCAGCAGGCCCGCTCTGTACCGCCGACTGCGGAACATCGAGCTGCTGCTCGGTACGGACCTGGACGATCTGGAGAAGTTCACGTCCCTGTACGTCGCGTTGCTGGCACACGATGCCCAGCAGCAGAGCGGGAGTTGAGCGGCCCGTACCCGTCGGCACGCCCACGGGTTCGGCGCCGACTCCCGGGCGACGGGCCATCGCGGCCGGGCCTCAGGCGTCCCCGTCCAGGAGGTGCTGCTGGATCTCGCGGAACGTCCACTTGCCCGAGGTGCGGGTGAGCACCCAGACCAGGTCGAAGCGGTCCGGCCAGGTCCCCGGAGCGCCGGAGTGCTCGGCGCCGAGTCCCTTGACGATGTGCGGGATCCGGGAGTGCTCCCAACAGATCAGGACGGGCGAGGAGATGCCCAGGACGGCCTTGGCCAGGTCGGCTTCCTGGGACTCGGCGTAGCTGAGGTCCAGTTGCAGACCGAGTGCCTTGGCCAGCGGGGTGACGGTCTGCCGCATCCGGTGCGCCCCGGCCTTGGGACCCTGGTCGGTCGCGGCGAAGATCCTGGTCGGACGGGCCAGGCCCGGCTTGAGCGGCTGGCCCTGTGGCGGGTCGAAGAGCTGCGGCAGGGCCTTGGCGCGGGCCCAGCCGCGCTCGGTGAGGGAGTGGCTGTCCTGGTGGCCGTTCTCGTCGATCCCGGGCTGGCTGCCGTCGGGCTTCTCACCGTGTCTGATGATCATCACGAACACGTCACCGTCATCGCCACCGGACGGCGCGGCCGCCGCCGATGCCATTCCTGACGCGCCCTTGCCGGACGAACTCGCGCCGGACGAGGCCTTTCCGTCCTTGCCACTGTGCGAGGAGCAGCCCGCCAGCAGCAGCGGGACGGCGGCGACCAGTCCGCCGAGCATCCCACGCCGTCCCAATGAACCGGTCGTGCGTTCCGACCGTCCGGCGCCCCACGTCGCCACCGTCGATACCTCGGTCATGCCGGCCTCTCCTCAGCCTCCAGTGTCCGTACGGACGATAGCGCCCGACTCGTACCCCGAAGCGAAGGGTCCGCCTGCTGAGCCGCACCGCGTCGAGCCGGACGGCTTCGATCGGCGTCAGCGGGCTGCGGTTCAGAGCGATGTGAATCGACATCAGCCCGCTGCACGTACATTCCGACCCGGGGTCGGGCTGTCAAGGTCGGGGCCGGTGTCGTTCTCACGACAGGCGGGTGACGCGGTGCCATGATGCACGGATGAGTCGCAAGACGGGTGCGGGTGTGCAGGCGCGGGTCGGCGCGCTCCTCGAAGGACTCGTGGAGTCGGGCGCGGAAAGCGGTCTCCAGGTAGCGGCCCATCTGGACGGCGAGCTGATCGTCGACGCCTGCGCGGACGCGGCCGTGAACGGAACGGACCGGATGCTCCTCGGCAGGTGCGCCAAGGGGCTCGGCTACTTCCTCGGGCTGCCCGAAATGGCCGGTGAGCTCGCGGCGTTCGGCCACCACGGCAGCGGCGGCAGCATCGCCTTCGCCGACCGCGAGCGCGGCCCCGCCTTCGCCCTCACCCGCACCCGCACCCGCCTGGTCGGCGGCGCGGCGAACACCACGGCGCGACTGCTCGCCGACGGGATCCGGTCCCAGCTGCCGTAGCAGGCCGCACCCCGACCGGACAATCTGCCGTATGGTGCCGAAACCCGGTCCGCCAGGCCGGAGTCCACCGGAGTGCGGAATGCTCTGCCACCGTACGGCGAACGGGTTTGAGTCTCCCGTAAGGGGAGACGCGAAGGTGGGGGCATGGACGGCGACACGCTCTACTCGATCGGTGACCTGGCCCGGCGGACCGGGCTGACGGTCAAGACCATCAGGTTCTACTCCGATCGCGGGCTGGTGGCACCGACGGACCGCAGCCCGGCCGGCTACCGCCTCTACGGCATCGACGCCGTCGAACGCCTGGACCTCGTACGGACCCTGCGCGACCTGGGGATGGACCTCGCCACGGTTCGGAGGGTCGTGGACCGTGAGCTCTCGCTCCCCGAGGTCGCCGCGGCGCATGCCGAGGCGCTGGCGGTGCAGATCCGCGCCCTGCACCTGCGGCGCGCGGTGCTGATGACGGTGGCCCGGCGCGGGTCCGACCCCGAGGAGATGGAACTCATGCACAAGCTGGCCAGACTCTCCGAGGGCGGACGCCGGCGTCTGGTCGGCGAGTTCCTCGACGCCGCGTTCGGTGCGCTGGCCGACGACCCGCGCTTCGCGGCAGTCACCCGCTCGTTGACCGCGGAGCTGCCCGACAACGCCGAGGCGGAACAGGTGCAGGCCTGGGTGGAGTTGGCCGAGCTGTCCCAAGATCCCCGGTTCCGCGCCGGTGTGCGGCGCGCGGCCGAGGACCTGGCGGCCGAGCAGGCCACCCGGCCGGACGGCGTGCCCGTGCGCCGGGACCTCGCCGCGACCGTCCGGGATCTGGTCGCCCCGGCCCTGGCCGCCGAAGTCGCGCCGGAGTCGCCCCGGGCCGACCCGATCGTCGAAGCACTCACGACCCACTACACGCGGGCCTTCGGCCGCCTCGACGGCTCGGCGCCCCACCCGCGGCTGTTGGAGTGGCTGGAGAACGCGAACGACCCCCGCCGGGAGAAGTACCTGCGGCTGCTCGCGGTGGTCAACGGCTGGCCCGCCCCGCAGAGCCCGGCGCCGGAGTTCGACTGGGCGACCCGGGCCCTGCGCGCGCGACTGCCGTGACCGCGAGCGGCCGACGCCCGACCTCAGCCGACGGCACCAAGGCCAGCGGCGACACCGGCGCTGCCGACCGTGCCGGAGAGCCGCGCCGCCACCGCCGCCGGGCTCGGCATCGCCGAGATCTCGGAGCTGACCTCGCGCGCGGTCCGGGCCAGAGCGTCGTCGGTGAGCAGCCGGTCCAGCAGCGCCGGCCCGATCTCCTCGGCGCCGGCGCTCAGCCCGGCTCCCCGCTCGCGCACCGCGTCCGCGTTGATGAAGCGGTCGGACCCGTCGGGCAGCGCGAGCTGCGGGATGCCCGCGTCCAGCGCGGCGAGCGCGGTACCGCTGCCGCCGTGGTGGATCGCGGCCGCGCAGGTGTCCAGCAGCGCCCGCCACGGCACCCACCCGTACGAGCGGACGTTGTCGGGCAGCGTGCCGAGTGTGCTGAGGTCGAGCTCGCCGGTCGCCAGCACGAAGTCCGCGTCGACCTCGGCGGCCGCAGCGATCACCCGCTCGATCCTGGTCAGGCCGTCGGTCTTGGGCGGTACGGTGCCCAGTGTCACCGCCACGCGCGGGCGGTGGGCGGGCGCGGCCAGGCGCTCGGGCAGCACCCCTTCCCCGTTGTAGGCGACGGGCCGCATCGAGCAGCCGTACCGCTCTCCCCCGGCCATGCTCGGCGGTGCCAGGTCGATGGTGTCCACCGGCTCGGGCAGCCGGTCGACTCCGTGCCGGGCGAAGGTCTCCGCCATCTCCGCGAGCATCAAAGCGCGTAGCCTGGGCGTGCGGACGAACCCCAGGTCGTGCTGGACCGCGGGCACGCCCAGGCTGGTCGCCGCGAGCAGGGCCACCGGGAACAGGTACTCGTACACCACCAGGTCCGGGCGCCACCGCGCGGCGAGTTCGACGGTGGCGTCGGCCACCGCGCTGTTGACGTGGGCGGCCAGCGGGACGAACGCCTCGCGGTCGGCCGCATTGGTCTCGACCACCTGCCGCATCAGGTCGGGCCGCCGGGTGCGGCCGGCCTCCCGGATCTCCTTGCGCCAGTCCACCCCCCGAGCGAGGGGCAGGTACGGCAGCCCGGACGCGGCGACCGGCTCGCCGCCGTCCATCGAGGCCACCGCGACCTCGTGGCCCAGCTCGCGCATCGCTCTGGCCAACGGGACCAGCGGGAAGAGATGGCCGACGCCGGGTGCGCCGGCGAACAGTACACGCATGAAAGAACCTCGGTAATCGACGGGCGGGATCAGCCGGCGGCCCGCTGCAGGGCAGCTTCCAGACCGTTCAGCACGGCGTTGCAGTCGCGGTGCAGGGTGGCGGCGTCGACCGCGCTCAGCAGGTAGACCCCGAGCCAGTTGCGCGACCCCGCGGAGGGGTCGAACGCGGGTACCCGCTGTCCCGCCGGCATGGCGAGGGCGGGTACGGCCTCGATGGTGCTGCCCGGTGAGAGCAGGCTCTGCCAGTCCACCGCCTGCGGGTTCCAGACCGGCCTGGTCCGCCAGGGCACTCCGGCCGCGTCGGCGGGGACGACGGCCACCGACGCGGCGGCCCGGACCCCGTCGGTCAGCATGGCCCCGGGGAACTCGACCCGCTCGCCCAGCAGCTGCCGGACCAGCATGCCGATCGGGTCGAGCCCGAACACCTCGTGGACCTGCCTGGTCGTCAGCAGGCCGCCGAACCGGGCCGCGGTCTCGATGACCACCAGCTCGCCGTTCTTCATCAGCTTGAGCTCGGTGTGGGTACCGCAGTTCTCCAGCCCGAGCGCGTCGACGGCCTGCCGCGAGACCTCCTCGATCCGGCGCTGCAGCGGCACCGGCATGACGGAGGGCGAGGTGCTGGCCACCTCGACGAAGGACGGCACGGTCGGCAGTTTGGCGGTGATGGCCAGCGGCCGGTAGACGCCGTCCGCGACGATTCCCTCCACGCTCACGTAGTCGCCGTAGCCGGGCTCCCGGTACCAGCCCTCGGTGGAGCCCTCGGCGATCTCCTCGACCAGCCGGTCCCGGTCGGTGTCCGCGGCGTAGAGCTCGTTCATGCCGACCCGGCTGCCGGCCTGGAGTCCACGCTCGATCTCGGTCCACGCCGGGGCGGCGTCCGCGGCCGAGGCCAGCACGATCTGGGCGACCGACCCGGCGCCCCAGGCCGGCTTGAGCAGCAGCGGCGGTGTGAGCTCGGCCAGCGCGGCGTCCAGGTCCGCGAGGCCGTCGACCCGGCGGAACCGGGGTATCGGCACCCCGGCGGCGGCCCACGCCTCCCGCATCAGCCGCTTGTCCCTGGCACGGATGATCCCCTCGCCGGCACCGGCCAGGCCGAGGCGGCTCGCGGCGTGCGCGACGGCCAGCACCGCGAACTCCGAGAGCGTCAGCACCGCGTCGGCTCCGATCGCCTTCGCGTACTCGACGATCAGCTCGACCAGTTCGTCGCCGCGCGGCGCCTCGGACAGCAGCTCGATGCTGGTACAGCTGGGCCGCCACACCTCCTCCGCGGTCGTGGGCAGCGGCGCCAGCGCGAGTACGTGCAGCTCCCCGCAGGCGGCGATGCGAGGGAAGGCGTACTCAAGCGGTGCTCCGCCCTTGACGTAGACGTACAGAATCCTGTTCAACGTACTTCCTCCTGACGGAAGTTCACTCGGCCCGGGTCATCCGCCGGTGCGGAAGGGGCGCAGCTGCAGCAGGCTGACCCGGTCGTCCTCGATCGCCCACTCGATGTCGACCGGGGCGGCGTAGCTCTCGTCGGGCGAGAAGTGCGACTGCAGCAGCCGGCTGATCAGGGCCAGTCGGCACAGGAGATCCTTGGTCGCGGCGTCCAGGTCGGCGGTGGCGGAGCCCAGCGAGACCGTGCGGCTGCCGCCCTCCATGGTGTTGCACAGGTACTGGAGCGGCGCGCCCTGACCGGAGACCACCTCGGTCACCGAGTGCGGCGAGATGTTGAGGTAGACGTTGCGGAAGTCCTGCGGGCTCAGTGGGTTGCAGGTGACCAGGACGCCGCCGGTGGTGGCACCGACCTGCTCCTGGACGATCACGCCCATGCGGCAGTGGTCCAGGTGGATGCCCGCCTGGTGCCGCAGCAGCACGGCGCGTGGCGAGAGCAGCGAGGCCCAGACCTCCCGCACCGCGTCGAGGACCGCGTCCGTGCCGGTGCGGTCTGCCACCGACTCGTAGAGTCCGGCGGCGGAGAAGCCGGGCAGGTCCTCGGCGTTGGACGAGCTACGGACGACCTGGACGGTCACGCCGTACAGGTGCCGGTCGATCGCCCGGTCGATCTCGGTCCGGATCGGGTCGGGCAGCGGGGTGGTGCGGATCAGCCGCTGCGCTTCGAGGCAGAGTTCCTCGATCCGCGAAGCCCCCTTCGCAAGTGCGGAGTTGATCCGGTCGACGGCGACCTGGAGCTCCGCCGAGGAGTCGAGGAAGCGCTGCTGGAGCGAGAACGGCAGCACGATCCCGCGCGGCACCTGGGCGTGCTCCTTCACCAAGCGCTGTGTGGCCGCGGTCAGCTCGGCGTCGCCCGCGGTCTCCGGGACGCCGAGCTGCCGGGCCAGGTAGCGCAGCAGGTTGTCCCGGGGCGGCCGGGGGACGCGGTAGAACCCGAGCCAGCGCGGTGAGCCGTGCTGCAGCAGATGGGTGAGCTCACCGAGGTTGGCCGCCTTGGTGCCGAACCGGACGCGGTCACCCGCGCGCAGTTCGGACAGCGGGGTGATCGGGGTGGGCGCGAGGTCGGGCCGGTCCACGGTGATGCGTTCGGTCGGCGGCGTCGGCCGAACGCCGTCGCGGCGCGGCTGCGCGGCTTCGAGGAGGAGGTCGGCGCCGTCGGCGTCGACCCGGTAGTGGACCCATCGGCCGGCCAGCACGGCGCGGTCGATCCGGTCGACGGCTCCGATGCCGACGGCGTTGGGGATCCGCCACCCGGCGGCCATCACGTTGATGTGGGAGAGCGGGGTGGTGTGCTCGGTGTGGATGATGCCGGACACCCGGGGGATGTCCTCGGGAACCTTGGGCATCACCACGATGTCGTGCCACTCCAGCGGCTCGGGGTCGGCCCGGTACTCCTCCTCGGAGCGGAACACCCGCAGCCGCCCGTGGGCCGTCCCGGGGTTCAGCGGCACGAAGGAGGCCGTGGAGTAGAGCTCGTGGGACAGGACGCGCGGTATCTCGGTCTCCGGGATCCGAGCGACGTAGCCCTCCTGCCGGTGGTTGGCCGGCTTGAGGACCAGCGGCAGCGACGGGTCGACGTGGTCGCGCACCCGGTGGTAGAAGAGCCGCAGCATGTCCTGGGACATGGTGTCGACGTCGACGGTCTCCAACGACAGGAAGGCGTCCGCCGCCTGGCCGCTCTCCGGGCCCTGCCGGGTGTGCAGGGCGAGGGTACCGAGATAGAAGCGGCGGTCGGGATTCCGGTAGACGTCGTCGTTGAACGAATCGAGCCTGCCGGCCAACTCGTCGATCGACATGCCGAGTATCTCGCACGCGATGTAGCGGACGTGGAGGGTGCCGTCCGCACTGTCGATGAAGTGGAGCACCGACTCGGCGCGGTCGAGCACGATTTTCACATAGGGATAGCCCCCGACGTTGCCGGCGAGCTGGGAAAACTCCTGGATGGTGAGCTTTTTGCCTGGGAGGCGAGGCCGCGTGGTCGCTTCGTTGCGATCCGAACGGGGAATGCGCACAGTTCAGCCATTCGTCATCGTGTACACGATCAGTGTGCACCAGGTCAGAAGGGTGGTACGGCTACACACATATTGCCATCACATCTGGACTTCTGACGAATGGTCACATGACATCCGGTCACTATGGATTGATTCGGCCATAAAGATCCCGCCCAATGAAACTGCACCGGCGGGTCAAGCTGTGGCAAAGGTCACAACAAGTAGGCACTCGGCCGGCCGGACAATCGAAGATTTCCGGAATGTTGATTCCTGCACGATCTCCAGCCCGGAGCCCGGTGCACCCCACGGCCGTCATCCAGCTGCATGTCATGTCCAGTGCCACAAAGGTCGTCACAGATCTACTCCGAGCGTGCTCCTGCCGGTACTGTGCTCGCCACCAACATCCCGTCGGGGAGGGGTCGTCCATGGCGATCGCACGCAGATCGGTGCTCAAGGGCTCGTCGGCGGCGGGCGCCGCCCTGGTGGTGGGCGGGTCCACGGAGGCCTCCGCCGCCGAACCGGCCGCCCCGCCGGGCCCGTTACTCCAATCCCGCCCGCACCGGCTCGGGGCGCCGAGCGTGAACGGACTCCACCTGCAGTTCGGCACCGACCCCGCCACCCAGATGACCGTCTCCTGGATCACCCCGCAGTCGGTCCGCCAGCCGCAGGTCCGGCTCGGCTCGCCCGACGGCGGCTTCGGCCGGACCGTCGCCGCCGAGACCAGGACGTACCGCGACGCCGCCACCAGGGAAGAGGTGTACGTCCACCACGCCCGCCTCACCGGGCTCCGCCCGGCGACCACCTACCTGTACACCGCCGGGCACGACGGCACCGCTCCGGAGACCGGATCGTTCACCACCGCCCCGCGCGGCCGCGCCGCCTTCACCTTCACCAGCTTCGGCGACCAGGCCACCGCCAACCTCCGCAGGACGGTCGACCTCCCACCCGGCGTCCCCTCGCCCACCGGGGGCTATCCCCTCTACACCAGCAGCCAGGTGGGCTCGGCCGCCTCCGCGGACATCGTGGCGGCGGTGGAACGGGTCGGCCCGCTCTTCAACCTGGTCAACGGCGACCTCTGCTACGCGGCCGCCAGCCCCCGCTTCGGCCAGAGCCGCACCGCGACCTGGGCCGACTGGTTCATCAGCAACAGCCGCTCCGCCCGGCTGCGCCCCTGGATGCCCTGCGCCGGCAACCACGAGAACGAGCAGGGCAACGGCCCGATCGGCGCCTCGGGCTACCAGACCTACTTCGAACTCCCCCACTCCGCCGCCTCCTTCGACCAGGAGACCCGGGGCATGTGGTACGCCTTCACGGTCGGCGCGGTCCGCTTCATCTCGCTCGCCAACGACGACGTCGCCATCCAGGACGCCGGTGACAGCTATGTGCACGGCTACTCCGGCGGAGCCCAACGGGACTGGCTCGAAGCCGAGTTGGGGTCAACGCGGGCGGACCGGTCGATCGACTGGATCGTGGTCTGCATGCACCAGCCGATGATCTCGAGCACCAAGTCCGGCAGCGGGAGCGACCTGGGCGTGCGCAGCTCCTGGGGCCCGCTCTTCGACCGCTACGGCGTCGACCTCGTCGTCAGCGGCCACGAACACCACTACGAGCGCTCGCACCCCGTGCGCGGCGCCCTCCCCAACGAGACGCGGACCCCGATCCCGGTGTCGACCCGGACCGACGTGATCGACACCGGCCGAGGCACCGTCCACATGGTCATCGGTGCCGGCGGCAACTTCGCCACCTCCCAGAACGACCTCTTCGACAAGCCGTACGGCCGGGTCATCGTCTCGCTCGGCGACCAGGTGGGCAACTACCTGGCGGGCCACCGGGATCCGGTCTGGGTCACCGAGGACGCCCCCTGGGCCTCGGTCCAGGACCGCCGGCACACCCACGGCTTCGCCGCGTTCGACGTCGACCCCGGCGACCGCCGGAGCGGCCGCACCCGGATGCGGGTCACCTACTACACCTTCGACGGCCCGCACGGCGACCTGACCCCGGTGGACGCCTTCACCCTGGAACGGCCGCGCTCCGACGCCCGCGCCTGAATCCCGACGGCGACCCGGGGTGCCGCGGGGGACCGAGCCCGACGACCCGGACCGGCGGTCCGGGCCGGGCCGTTGCGCTCGCGCTCTTTCGAGCGACCGTCAGATGATGCGCTCCAGGAAGTGATTGGCGACCAGCCAGCCCACGTTGAAGTCCCGTCCGGGCGGGGCCCCGGGGACGAGGCTCGAGTCCAGCTGGTACTGGGTGCCGAGTCCCGGCTGGGCGAACCAGGGCGCGACGGGTCCGGTGAAGACCTTGAACGGCTTGAGCACCCGGTAGTCGTGGTAGTTGCAGCCGGCCGCCGGGTCGCCGACCAGGTTCTGCGGCGGAATGGCCCGCTGCGCGTACGGCGTCCCCTCGGGGGCGAGGAATTGGCCGCGCTCACTGCCGAAGCGGTCGATGTCCTGGTCCTCCTGCAGGGTCACCTCGCTCTTCTGCGGCGTGCCGTCCGGATTGAGGACGTATCCGTCCTGCTTCGGGAAGATGAAGCCGCCGTCGCGCCAGTAGAGGTCCAGGAACCGCTCGGAGCCCAGGTCATCGGTGGGACGGTAGCCGGTGACCTCCTTGCCCACCAGGCCGAGGACGGGCAGGCGCAGCGGGCCGAGCCGCGGGTCCCCGTCGAGGAGCTCGGTCGAGCACTCGGTCAGCGACTTGTCGAATGCGGCTTGGCCGGGGCCATGCCCCCCGCCGTGATCGGCGCGGAACGTCTGCGCCTCGGCGGCGGCCGGCAGTGAACCGGCGAACAGGACCGCGGCGGCGGCCAGGGTCGTAAGGATGCGAGGAACCTTCACACTGCTCCCTCGAACGGGCCGGTGCGCCCCGATCACATGCGGACCTGACACACCGTCGACGATTCGGCCACGGTGTGTAGCCGCGCGCATACGTAACCGTCCGCGGTGACGGTGAGTCAACAGGGCGCGCCGAGTGCACCGTGCCCCGCGCGCTGCGGGCTCCCCCGGAACGCACCCGGTCGAGCAGAGGGAGCTCAGTCGAGGACGACGGGTTCGCCGGTCAGTGCGACGCCCGCCCGGCGCATCTCCCCGATGGCGCTGTCGGTGCTGTCGGCGGCGACACCGGCGGTGTAGTCCAGCAGGACGCGGACGGCGAAGCCCGCGCGGACACCGTCCAGCGCGGTGGCCCTCACACAGTGGTCGGTGGCGATGCCCACGACGTCGACGTCGCTGACGTTCCGCGCTCGGAGCCAGTCGGCCAGCGGTGTACCGTCCTCGGCCGAGCCCTCGAAGCCGCTCTTCGAGGCGGAGTGCGCCCCCTTGTAGAAGACTTCGTCGACGGCCCCGGAGTCCACGGCGGGCGCGAAGTCGGGGTGGAAGGCGCTTCCCTCGCTGCCGGCCACGCAGTGCACCGGGAAGGAGTCGCGGTAGTCGGGGTGGTCGGAGAAGTGGCGGCCCGGATCGATGTGGTGGTCCCGGGTGGCGACCACGTGCGCGTAGTCACTCGCGGTGGAGTTCTGGACCAGGCCGGCGATGGCGCCGGCCCGCTCCGCGCCGCCCTTGACGGGTACGCTGCCACCCTCGCAGAAGTCCTTCTGCACATCGACGACGATCAGTGCACGGTGCACGCTGCAACCCTTCCTCGCTGGGACTCGGGCCCCATCCGTGCCCGCCCCGCCGCCGCGGAGTGCGTCCCGGCCCGGTCATTCACCCGACCGCACCCCGCCCACTTCCGGCCGTTCCCAGATCCTGCGGTAGGCCTCGCGGTAGCCCGGCGGGTCCCAGGCGGTGACCCCGGTGCTGTTGGCGGCGGTGGCGACGTGGACCGGTGCGACGTATCCGCTGGCTGGGTCGCCGGCGAAGGCGCGGTTGAACTCGTCGACGACCTGCCAGCCCTGTTCGGTGAGCGGCTCGGGGACGGTGGCGGCCTGGAACTGCCTGCTCCGGATGCGCTGGAAGGCCGAGGGGTCGCCGTCGCCCGCGCCGATGTTGAACGGGGCGCCGTCACCCGGCTTGCCGGCCGCGCGCAGGGCGGGTGCGGCATCGGCGAAGTAGAGGTCGTTGATCGCGGCGGAGAAGGTCCACTGGCCCTGGAAGCGGGCGAGCAGCGAGGAGACCTCCTGGGGCGTACGGCCGCTGGCGTCGGCGATCGGAATGTTCGCGGAGGCCAGCAGCCTGACGTTGGGACAGTCGGCGAGACCGCTCTTGATCAGGTCGGACTTGTTCCTGGCGAACGGGATCGAGTCATCGGTGAAGACCACCACCCCGGCGTTGCCGTTGGACTCCGCGATGACCCAGTCCGCGGTGATCCGGGCGACCTCCGTGACGCTGGTGGTGACGTTGCTGAAGAGTTTGGGGTTCTGGCTCGGGCCGGGGGTGGCCTCCGCGTGCCAGCCGACCAGCGGGAGGTGCGCCGCTTCGGCCTGTGCCAACTGCTGCGCGGTCAGGGCGGGATCGAAACCGCCGATGACGATGCCCGAGGGTCTGAGGTCGATCGCCTGGCTGAACGCCGCCTGGATGCCGACCGGCGTGCCCTGCCCGTCGATCACCCGGACACTCCATCCGATGACCGCCGCGGCCTCGGCCACGCCCCTTGCCACGCCGGCGACGCCCGGGTTGGTCATGGTCTGGGCCACGAAGACGATCGTCTTGCCGGGTACCGCCGCAGGACCGCTGGTGGGGCCCCTCCAGGCGAGGTCGATCCGCTCCGCCTGCTGGACGTCGGACTTGGCCCGGTCGAGGACGGCCGGGCAGCCGGCTCTCGTCGGCCCCGCGGTGGCGGAGCCGGTGCCGGTCGACACGCCGCGCTGGCAGCAGGCCAGCAGACCGGCCGCAGCCAGCAGGGCGGCACCCCTGACGGCCCTACGGTTCACCGGGCGTCCCGGGGCGCGGCGGCGTCCGCCGGGGCGTGCCCGTTCCCGGCGGCGTCGGCGCGCAGCCGGCGGCGTGCGGAGTAGCCCGCCAGGCCGACCGCGACCAGCAGGGCCGCGCCGTTGAACAGCGGGACGGTCCAGAAGTCGGCGCCCAGTTGGCCGATCCCGGCGAGCCCGATGGCGAGGACGGCGACGGCGACCACGGTTCCCAGCGCGTTGGCCCGGCCGGGCCTGATCGCGGTCGAGCCGAGCAGCGCGCCGACGAAGGCGGGCAGCAGGTAGTCGATGCCGACGCTCGGGTTGCCGATCTGCTGCTGGGCGGCGAGCAGGACGCCCGCGCAGCCGACGACCAGTCCCGATCCGGCGAAGGCGTACACGCCGTACCGACGGATCGGGATGCCGACGAGTTCGGCGGCACGGGTGTTGGAGCCGATGACGTACATGTACCGGCCCAGCGGCAGCCGTTCCAGCAACAGCCACAGCGCGGCGGTGAGCACGACCACGTAGGAGGCGGACACCGGCAGGCCGAGGAACTTGGAGTCATAGAGGTCGGTGAAGCCTGCGGGCAGGCCGCCCGGGCCGGGCACGATCCGGGCGCCGCCGGTGATCCAGCCGGTGAAGGCGTACAGGATGCTGCCGGTGCCGAGCGTGGCGATGAAGGAGTCGATGCGGCCGTACTCGACGACCAGGCCGTTGAGGACGCCGAAGGCCGCCCCGCCGGTGATCACCGCCAGGCAGGCGAGGGGCCAGGGCCAGCCGCCGACGATGAGCTGCAGTGTCAGGACGTGGGCGAGCCCGAGGCCGTAGCCGATGGAGAGGTCGAACTTGCCGGTGACCACCGGGATCGTGGCGCCGAGCGCCAGGAGCGCCGGGATCGACTGGTTGGAGAGGATGGAGGAGATGTTGTCCAGGGTGGGGAAGGTGTCCGGCAGCACCACGGAGAAGACCAGGAACAACAGGGCGGCGAGGGCCGGCAGACCGTAGGTGCCGATGAGGTGGTGGCCGCGCGGCCACCGGCGGGAGCGGTTTGCGGTCATCGGTCCTGGTGCTTCAGTCGACGTCGCCGCCGCTGACGGCGGGCATGGCCGAGGCGGCGCGGGTCAGCCCGGCGACGGTGAGGGCCGCGCCGGTCAGTTCGCGGGTCACCCTCCCGCGGACGAACACCAGGGCGCGGTGGCACACGGTGGTGACCTCCTCGAAGTCGGTGGAGCTGAGCAGCACCGCGAGGCCGGCGGCCAGTGCCTGGTCCAGCAGGCGGTAGAGCTCGGCCTTGGCGCCCACGTCCACGCTGGCGGTCGGCTCCTCGAGGACCAGCAGGCGGCGGCGCACCCGGAGCCAGCGGCCGAGCATCACCTTCTGCTGGTTCCCGCCGGACAGCGTGGCGATCGGGGCCTCGCCGTCCCTGGGGCGTACCGAGAAGCGTTCGATCAGGGTGGCGGCCTCGGTGCGCTCGCGCCTGGGGCTGATCCAGTGCGGCGCCGGCCGCTCGCCCACCCCGGGGTTGGCCAGCAGGTTCTCACGGACCGTCAGTTCCGGTGCGCATCCTTCCTCCTGGCGGTTGCCGGTGACGAAGCCGACGCCGGCGGCGGCGGCCGCGGCGACCGTGCGCGGGGCGTAGGGCCTGCCGTCGAGCAGGGCGTACCCGGCGCGGATCGGCCGGGCGCCGGCGAGGGCGCGGCCCAGGTCGAGGTGGCCGGCGCCGGTGAGCCCCACCATCGCGAGGATCTCGCCGGCGTGGAGTTCGAGGCTCACCGGTCCGGCGTGCTCGGTCCGTACGCCGTGCAGGCTCAGCACGACCGGGCCGCTGGGGGTCGTGGCGCGGCGGTAGCCGGTCGGCTCGCGGCCCACGATGTCGTGCACCAGGCGCCGGGGGCTGTGGCCGGCGAGCGGGCCGGAGCTGATCAGGCGGCCGTCGCGCAGCACGGCGAAGGTGTCGGCGACCCGGTACACCTCGTCGAGGCGGTGGGTGACGTAGACGATGCCGTGCCCCCTCTCACGCAGGACGTGCAGCACGTGGAAGAGCCGGGCGCTGTCGGCGGCGGGGAGGCTGGCGGTCGGCTCGTCCAGGACGATCAGCTCCGCCCGCCTCGCCAGGGCGCGGGCGACGGCGACCAGCGAGCGCTCGGCCGGGGCCAGGTCGGCGATCCGCACGTCGGGGTCCAGGTGTCCGGCGACGGTCCCGAGGGCCTCGGCGCAGCGCTCCCGGGTCTGCCGCCAGGAGACCAGGCCGTGGCAGCGCGGGTAGCCGGTGCCCAGCGCGATGTTCTCGGCGACCGTCATCCACTCGACCAGCCCGAGGTCCTGGTGGATGAAGGACATGCTCCGGGTGGCGGCCTCGCTCCCGATCGGGTGGCCGGCCACCGTCACCTCCCCCTCGTCGGCGCGCTCGACCCCGGCGAGGATCTTGATAAGGGTGGTCTTCCCGGCACCGTTCGGACCGAGCAGGGCCAGGACGCTGCCGCGGTGGATGTCGAGGTCGACTCCGGCCAGTGCGCGGGTGCCGCCGAACCGCTTGCCGAGACCGCGGATGCGGACGAGCGGGCCCGCCGAGGCGTCGCCCACCGTGGTGTCGGGAGCGTCATGCATGGACCTCTCCAGGGCTCGGCCGCCAAGGGCCGTTGCCGCTGCCCCACCGGATCGCGCCGTCTCTCTCGCGGTGCACCGTTCCTACCAGCTGAGGCCCGGCCGCCGCACCGCCGACACACGGTTTCGCCGAGCCGCGTCGCTAGATGGCGGGTATGTCAGCCAGGTAGCTCGCGGACAGGTCCGGAAGGTCTCCGGATGGCTCCACGGCGCACTCGGCCCAGATGACCTTGCCCCGGTCGGTGTAGCGGGTGCCCCAGGCCTGGGCGAGCTGGGCGACCAGGAACAGGCCGCGGCCGCCTTCGTCGGTGGTGGCGGCGTGGCGCAGGTGCGGCGCGGTGCTGCTGGCGTCGGAGACCTCGAAGATCAGCGTGCGGTCGTGGATCAGTCGTACCTGGATGGGCTCGCTGCCGTAGCGGATGGCATTGGTGACCAGCTCGCTGAGCAGCAGTTCGGTGACGAAGGCGACCTCGTCCAGGCCCCAGTCTCCCAGCCTGCGGGTGACGGCGGCGCGGATGTCGGCGACCCGGGCGGGATCGGCGGGCACGTCCCAGGTGGCGATCCGGTCGCAGGGCAGCGCCCGGGTGCGGGCGACGAGCAGTGTGACGTCGTCGACGAGCCGTTGGGGGACCACGGTGTCCACGATCGCGCGGCAGGTTTCCTCCGGAGAGCTGTCCGGGCGGGCCAGCGCGCCGCGCAGCCGGTCGAGCACGGTGTCGACGTCGCACCGGCGGTCCTCGATGAGCCCGTCGGAGTAGAGCACCAGTCGGCTGCCCTCGGGGAGGTGGAACTCGGCGGTCTCGAAGGGCAGGCCACCGAGGCCCAGCGGTGGCCCGGCGGGCAGCTCGGGGAGCGTCACCGTGCCGTCGGGCCGGACCACCGCGGGCGGGGGGTGGCCGGCGCGGGCCAGGGTGCAGCGCTGGTTGGTCGGGTCGTAGACGACGTACAGGCAGGTGGCGCCGATGATGCCGGTGCGGTCGGCGGCGGGTTCCGCGTCGTCCTCCTCACGGTCGAGGCGGCCGACGAGGTTGTCCAGGTGGGTGAGGAGTTCGTCGGGGGCGAGGTCCAGCTCGGAGAAGTTGTGCACGGCGGTGCGCAGCCGACCCATGGTGGCCGCGGCGTGCAGGCCGTGTCCGACCACGTCGCCGACGACCAGGGCGACCCGGGCGCCGGAGAGCGGGATGACGTCGAACCAGTCGCCGCCGACACCGGACTCGGCGGGCAGGTAGCGGTGGGCGACCTCGACGGCGCTCTGCTCGGGCAGGCCGCGCGGGAGCAGGCTGCGTTGCAGGGCCAGCACCATGCTGTGCTCGCGGGTGTACCGGCGGGCGTTGTCGATGCAGATGGCGGCGCGGGTGGCGAGCTCCTGGGCCAGCGAGCGGTCGTCGTCGCCGTAGGGGGCGAGGTCCCGCGCACGGTAGAAGCTGGCGATGCCCAGGACGACGCCGCGGGCGAGCAGCGGGACGGTGATCAGGGAGTGGACGCCCAGGGCGAGGATGCACTCGGCGCCCTTGGGGGTCTGGGCCTGCCAGCCGGCGGCCGTGCTCAGATCGGGTTCCAGCACCGCCTGGCCGCTGGTCAGGCAGCGGACGTGCGGTGTGGTGGGACGCAGGTCGACCCGTGTGCCGACCGGGTAGAAGGGGCAGTCATCGGTGACGCCGTGGACCACGGTGCGGTGCAGGTCGCTGCGCGGATCGGCGGACTCCTCGCCGCGCAGGACGGCCTCGGGCAGGTCGATGGTGACGTAGTCGGCCAGCCGCGGGACCGCCATCTCGGCGAGCTCCCAGGCGGTGCGGGTGACGTCCAGGGTGGTGCCGATCCGGGTGCTGGCCTCGGAGAGCAGCTCCAGGCGGCGGCGGGCCGCGACGGCGTACTTGCCGACGCCGGGCTCGCCCACGAGCAGCAGTCCGGCGGAGACGCGGCGCCCGGTGGCACCGCCGGTGGCGCGGGTGTCCGAAGTGCCGCCGGACGGGCGGGCGTCGATGGGGCACGACGGGGCGGCTTCGGCGGGGCCGGGCGGCGGGGCGGGGCGGGCGGGCGGGGCGATGGTCATCGGGAGGCTGAGCTGGTCGCCGAGGCGGCCCGGAACGGTGAGCTGCGGCCGGATCGAGCCGCTGTGCAGGACCACCTCGATGACGACGCCCTCCACCCCGGAGCTGCTGGTCACCGGGTGGCTCATCAGGGTGACCCGCCGGCCGCGGGACAGGGTCACCTCGACGGCGGCCCGCTGGGCCCGGGAGATGAGCTCGGTGGCCTGCTCCGCGAGGAGCACCTGGTCGTTGCGGTCCAGTCCGCTCTGGGCCAGCTCGTCCACCCCGAGCAGACGCCGCCCGTCCCCGGCCGTCTCACCCGCTTGCACCGGGCGGCCGGAGTCGAGGTAGGCCCGCAGCAGCGCGCGCTCCCGCGCCGAGCTCTGCGTCAGGAGCCTCTGTTCGATCACGGCGGCCGCCTTTCGGACCACGGTGTCCAGCGCCGGGTCGGCGTAGCTGCGGGGGAAGCCGAGGCAGAGGACCCCCTCGATGCGTCCGCTGAGCGGGTTGCGGACGGGGATCGCCGAACAGCCGTTGACCTGCGATCGCTCGGCGAAGTGTTCGGCACCGTAGACGTGGATGAGTCGCCGTTCGGCGAGGGCGAGACCGATGCCGTTGGTCCCCCCGTACTGCTCGGCGAACACGAAGCCGGGAAGGCTCTGGAACTCGGGCAGGGTCTTGGCCATGGAGATCTCACCGAAGCGGCGCTGCAGCACCGTACCGGTCTCGTCGGTGAGGGCCACGTTCATCCGGCTGCCCGCGAACCTGGCCGCCAGCCGGTCCAGCACCGGTACGGCCGCACGGACGAGCCGGCCGTCCGGTTCGAAGTCCGGCCGGTACGGCAGCTCGATCCGGTCCGGTGAGAGCCCCAGCAGCTGGGAGCGCTGCCACGAGTCGAGGATGAGGCTCCGCACGTGGCCCTCGACCGTCCCGTCGTGCAGGAAGCGCTCACGGACCCGTGCGGGGCCTATGCCCGCCTCGCCGGCACCTGTCACGATCGCCACGGCACTCACACTCCGGGAGCTGCCCCCTTCGAAGCAATATTAGGACTTTGACCACGAAGCGGATTCCTCAGCGGATTCCCCGCGCCCGGCCGGGCCGGGACGCCGCGGTGGCAGCGGCCCGGCAGCCACCGCATCATCGGCTGTACGGGGGAGACGGGACGGAGGAGCGCCATGAACGGTTCTGCCGTCCCACCGAGGCCGCCGGCCGGGGATCGCACGCCTCCCGCAGGCGGTGTCGCGATGACCCGTGACGAGTTCGACGCGCTCTTCGAGCGGCTGCGCCGCGACCGCCTCCCCGGCCTCCCCGGACGGACGCAGCGCGTGGTGGCGGCCGGTCTGGTACGCACCGGCGAGGTCGTCGCCATGGGCCGGCCGTGGGACAGCGTGCCGGGGCCCGACAACCGCAGGCCCGCGCTGCACCTGATGACCGAGCTGGCGGACGTCACTCCCCCGGAACCGACCGTGCACAAGGACTTCCTCGCGTCCGACTTCCACGGCAAGTCGCAGACGCACCTGGACGCGCTCTGCCACATCGCGTACCGGGGGCTGCTCTTCGCGGGCGTACCGGCGCGCGAGGTCGTCTCATCCCGGGGCGCCTGCTACGGCGCGGTGACCGACCTGCTGCCGGGGCTGGTGGGACGAGGGGTACTGCTGGACGTGGCCCGGCTGCGCGGCCGGGCCTGGCTGGAGCCGGGCGAGGCGGTCGAGGGCCCGGAGCTGCTCGCCTGCGCCGAGCGGCAGGGCAGCCCGCTGCTGCCCGGCGACATCCTGCTGCTCCGCACGGGCCATCTCGCCCGGCGGCGCAGCCTGGGAGCGTGGGATGCGGACGGCCTCAGTGCGGGGCTCCACCCCGGTGCGATGCACGTCCTGCACGAGTCGCGGGCCTCGGCGCTGGGCGGCGACGGCGACAGTGACGTGCGTCCGAGTCCCGTGCCGGGTGTGCACTCACCGATCCATGTGCTGGCCGTCACCGCCATGGGGCTGCCGCTGATCGACAACATGGACCTGGAGGCGCTGGCCGAGACCTGCGCCCGCACCGGCCGCTGGGAGTTCCTCTTCCTGGCCGCGCCCCTGAACATCCCCCACGGCACCGGCTCACCGGTCAATCCGCTCGCCCTGTTCTGACCGGGCCCTGCTCTCACCCGGAGCATCTGGAACTGTCAATCCAGTTGTGTGCCAAGGCGGTTGAGGCGGCGGGTCAGGCCATGCGGCGGGGAATTTGACGCATCCGTCGGGCGGCTCCGCCCGCTCGGTGCCCCGTGGGAGCCCGGGCGGCCCAGGCCGGTGGGTGCCGCGGCCGGGGCCACCCGGGGATCCGGGACGCGTCGGTCCGCTCAGCTGCTGCCGTTGACCACGGCGTTCTGGACCGCGCCGACGGAGAGCTGGCGCTTGGCGAGGACGCTGTCGTAGGTGCCGTTCCGGACAAGCGTGTTCATCGCCTTCGTCAGGACGTCCCGCAGCTTGCTGTCGCTCTTGCGGAGGGCTATCCCGTAGGGCCGGGGCTGGAACTGGGCACCGGCGACCTCCAGGCTCTGCCCGCCGTCGACACTCTGGGCGCTGTACTGCGCCTTCGGGTAGTCGGTGAGGTACACGTCTGCGTCGTCGCTGGTCAGGGCGCTCAGCGCCTTCTCGTCGGAGTCCGTCTCCGTGAGCTTCAGCGGCTTGTCGAGGCGCGCGCACGCACCCTGCTGGCTGAGCGCGAAGTCGTCGTGGATGGTGCCCTTCTTCACCACCAGCGTCCGGCCGCACAGGTCGTCCAGCTTGGTGATCTTCTTGGGGTTCCCCTTGTGGACCACCATCCCGAAGCCGGCCATGAAGTAGTCGACGAAGTCGACGCCGTCGTTGACCGGCTTGTTGTCCTTGTCGACGCCCTGCTCGCGCTCCCGGGTGTCGGTGATGCCGGACATCGCGACGTCGTACTTCTTGCTCAGCAGCCCGGGGAGCACGTTCGCGAAGGGGCCGACGTCCTGGAACTCGAGCTTGACGCCGAGCACCTTCTCCAGGGCGCCTGCGAGATCGGGGTCGAGGCCGCTCGGCTGTCCGTCCGGGCTCTTGAAGATCACCGGGGCGGCGGTGAGCGACGCACCCACCTCGATCACCCCGGCCTTCCGGATCGCCTCGGGCAGCTGGTCGTGCAGTGAGGCACTGCCACTGCCGCCGCTGCCCGAGCTGCAGGCGCTCAGCAGGAGGGCGCCGGTGACGACAGCGGCGATGGCACCGCAGCAGCGGTTGGTGAAGGCGGTCATCTTCGAAAACTCCCGGGTGGTCGACGCATGTGCCGCAGGTTCGGGACATGGTGGACACAGGTCGCGTCGACCGCACCCCACCGGCCCCGCTCCGGTGAAAACGGCACCCCGCGCCGGCACGGCCAGGCCAGAACCTGGCGGCGTCCCGAGGCGGAGCCGGTCAGACTATAGACGAGCCCGGTCACACGTTCGTCCAGCGGAGGTCGCGACCAGGTGTCGGCACCGCTCCGACACCGCCGTCACCTCCGCCGCAGGTGGCGCCCGTCACAAGGCCCCGGCCCCGCGCGGCCGGGGCTGCGCAGGGCCGGGGCCGGGGCCGAGGCCTACGCCTGGCGGGACCAGACGGCGGTCGGGCGGTCGTCCCGGAGCACGTCGTCGGTGTGGTCACCGCCGTGGGTGATGGCGATGACCCGGTACTGGTCCTGGTGGAAGACCCAGTACCAGTGCAGGCCGCCGGCGTTCTGCCGGCCTGGGACGGGGTGGAAGGCGTCGACCCGGGTGACGCCCTCCAGCGACTGCCAGGCGGTGAGCTTGCGGTCGTCCCGCCGCAGCCTGTCGGGGTGGGCCTGCCCGGAGCGGCCGATGGAGATCACCCGGTGCCGCTGGCCCACCGGCGTGGTGTGGAACATCCAGTACCAGTACGTGCCGTCGCTGCCGGGCTGCCCGTCGGGGAACGGCAGGAAGGCGTCCACGTGGGTGACCGGGCTGCTGCCCCCGAACGACGCCCACCTGCTCAACGGCAGGTCCTCGCCTGCCGTTTGAGGGGTGTACGGGTCGGTGTCCGCGATCGTGACGTACCGGTAGACCTGCTGTCCGCCCACCGTGTGGAAGACCCAGTAGCTGCTCTTCCCGTTCACCCGCTGCTCGTCGGGCACGGGCAGGATGGTGTCGAGCTGGGTGACGCCCTTGAGGGCGGGCCAGGTCGGGTACGGGCCGACGTTCTTGACGACCAGTGCGGTGCGGTCGCCGACGTCGCCGGTGGTGAGCTGTCTGATCTCGGTGCCGCCGGTACCGATCACCCGGATGGCGCCCTGCTGGAAGGTCCAGGCGCCGCCCTCGACGTCCGGCAGCGGGATGACGGCGTCCATCGGCAGGTTCTGCGACTGGGGCGGCTGCGTCGTGACGCCCGGCCCGGTCTCGGTGACCGCGCCGGTGAGCCGGCCCTGGGCGAGCAGGCGCAGGGTGCTGATGGACGGGGTGAAGGCGTAGAGCGCGCCACGGGTGCGGACGAACGGCTTGAAGTCCAGTGTGGTGGTCTGCCGTTCGCCCGAGGGGGCCGTGCCCTCGTAGCTGACCCGGCCGTCGTTGACGGTGGCCAGCTGGCCGCTGACCATCGGGTCGGGACCGGGCTTGTTCTCGCGGCCGGGCGGGAAGTCCGCGTCGTTGATCCAGTCGACCTGGATGAACTCGAACTGGCCCACCAGGTCGGCCTGGTAGCAGACGAACATCAGACCGCGGGGGGCGTCGGGACCGTTGTCCGGAAGGTCGCTCGTCGGGTCGAAGGGCTGTCCGTACGGGGCACCGCGGCGCATGATCCGGCGGGCGTCGATGAACCTCTCGTCCACCGGCGTCCCCCCGGCCGCCAGCCCTGCACGCGGGTTGGTCTTGCGCAGGTGGGAGAAGAGCGGGGTGGTGAGGCCGTCCGGGTCGTCCGTCCCGTGCAGGAAGTCGAAGTCGTTGTCCGCGGCGGCGCCCGGGTCGTCGGGCTGCCTGTCGGGGTGCTTGCAGACCGGCGCGCCGTTGCGCCAGCGGCCCACCAGGCGGGCGGCGAACCAGTCCCGCTTGGTGTCCTCCGGTACGGCCTTGAGGTCCTTCAGCCGCCTGAGCTGGGCGTCCACCTGCGCCCACCAGCCCGCGACGTCCTGCTCCAGCCGGCGCACCACCTGGAAGGAGCCGTTGTGCATCCAGGACGGGATGGTGGCCGTGGCGGCGGTGCCCTTGTCGTGCTCCGGGGCGAGCGGCTTGCCGACGACGAACTCGCCGGCCGGGATGAGCCGGGTGCCGGGGTGCTCCTTGGCGAAGCCCCTGCGGTTGGGATCCTCCTCGTCGAAGCCCGCCACGGCGGGCTCGCTGACCCCGTCCTTGAAGCCGAAGTGCTCCTTGCCCCGCTTGGCACCCGGCAGGGCCACGCCCTCCTGTTCGAAGACGATCATCGCGCCGGCCTGGCCGGCGGCCAGGCGCTGCTCGTCCAGGGCGGCCTTGAGCCCGTTCTGGGTGTCGGAGGCGACGGTGAGCACCGCGTGCACGGCGGGGTGGTTGGTGTCGCCGAACACCCAGAACCCGGGGGCGCTGTCGTCGGTGTCGCCGAGGGCCTCCACCCGGCCGGGGTCGGCGGGCCCCTGGATGAACGCCTCCAGGGTGTCGCCGGTCTTGGCCTCGGCATGCAGCAGGTCTGCCTGCCCGGTGAGGAACCGCAGGCCCTGGTAGGTGAAGCTGAGGCCCAGCCAGGTGGCCTTCAGGGTTGCGGGGTCGTCGCCGCCGGAGGACTTGCGCGCCTTGCTGAACTCCTGGTTGAAGGCGGCGACCTGCTGAGTGGTGGCGATCTTGGGGGTGATCCGCTCCAGCCAGCTCCGGGCCGCCATGGCGTTGCCGAACTGGAGGAGCAGCAGTCTGACGTAGTCCTTCTTGAAGCCGGCGATGATGTCGCCCTGGATCTCGGTATCCTGACGCAGGCTCAGATCGTTCATCGATTGGTCCGTTCGTTGACTCCGCCGGGTTGGGCAGACCCCGGGTGGCGCTTCGCGGCCGCCGGCCGCGAACCGGCCACCCGGGGAGTCGGGTAGGGGCTCAGGCGTTGGGGTTGAGCTGGACCCACTTGGCCTCGCTGGGCACGCCGGCGTCGTTGAGCAGGAAGAGCATGTAGAAGCCGGGAGGGGCGTCCTTGGCCGAGGCCGGGGTCTGCAGGACGAGCTGGCTGCCCGCACGGCCGGTGATCCTCAGCTCCAGGCGGCGCTGGCTGGTGTCCACCGAGTGCGTGGAGGTGATCGGCGCGACCAGGACGGCACGGGTGGCCTGGGTCGGGGTGTTGGTGTTGACCCGGAAGGTCGCGTTGTAGTTCAGCGGGTCGGTCGGCGCGGTCCGCAGGCTGGGCCGGTCGCCCTGGTGCAGGTACGGGGGTTCGTAGATCTCGATGGTGCCGTTCAGGCCCGACTTGATGTCCGGGTTGTTGGCGATCTGCTGGAGTTCGTCACCGGTGATCATGATCCGGCCGTCCGGCAGGATGACGGCGTTGGAGTGGTAGCCGCGCGGCAGGCGCTGGACCGGGCCGAGGGTCCACCTGCCGCCGGCGTCCCGCAGTTCGGTCTGGCGGTACTTCGGGTCGGCATTGGGGTTGTACGGGCCGTTGCCGTAGTCGCGGATGTCGTAGGCGCCATTGACGGTGAACAGGTTGCCGTTGGGCAGGACGAGGGTGTCGTCCTGGGTGCGGCCGAAAGCCCGCGGGGTGTCCTTGGTCCACTGGCCGCCGGAGAACCGGTAGGTGTTGGGGTCGTTGCGGTTGCCGCCGAGCACCAGCACGGAGTCGGGGCCGCTGGTGCCGTTGGGCAGGGCGACTGCGGAGCCGTAGTTGCGCATGCCCCCGTCTGGGCGGTCGGGCAGTGAGGCGCGGGTCTCGTTGGCGGGGTCGAAGACGAACTGCTGGTCGGCGTCGCGCCCGAAGCCGTACACCTTCCCGTCGTTGAGGGAGAACAGGTGCGGGTAGTCCATCCGGTACGGGGCGTCCGCCTTCCACTGGTCCAGCGCGACGCCGTCGGGGGCCTTCGACTTGTCGAAGAACACGCCGGTGCCCTTGGCCGGGAAGCGTTCGATGACCGGGGTCGGGGTGCCCCAGCCGAGTTCGGACTGGCCGGACATGATGAGCTGGCGGCCGTCGGCGCCGGTGACGGCAGTGGGGTACCAGCGGCCCACGGCCATGTCCTGCTCCTGGTGCCAGGTCTCGGTCCAGGGGTCGAAGACCAGGGCGAGCTTGGCGCCGGTGCCGCCGTTGCCGCCGAGGTTGCCGCCGAAGACGCCGACCATGCCGTTGGGCAGGTAGGAGTGGCCGGCGCAGAAGAAGGGTGCGGGGCGCGGTTCGTCCAGACCGTCGGGCATGTTGACGACGGGCGGCGGGACGGCCGTGAAGGAGTCCAGACCGGTGCCCTTGGCCGGGTCCCAGAGGTAGGCGCGGCCGGCGTTCTGCTTGCCGATCACATCGGTGGGGGCGGGTTCCTTCTGCGGATTGTCCTCGACTGCTTCGAAGGAGAAGATCAGGACCTTCCCGGTCGGCAGCAGGGCGATGTGGTCGCCGTACTCCGGGGAGGAGAAGTAATCGGTGAACCTCCCGAACTGGGCAGGATCGAAGGCCGCGTTGGTCTTCGCCTGCGAGTCGGTCAGTGCCTTCAGGCGCAGGGTGCGGGTGGTCTGCGGGTAGCCGGTCTGGACGGCCCGCAGGCCGATCCGATCGCGGGCCTCGGCCTCGGCGGCGGGCCGGCCGAGCGCGGCCACCTCTGCGGGCCGCACCTCCGCCTTCACCTGCTCGTCGGTGATGCGCAGCGCGCTGGTGCCCGCGAGGCCGTCCAGTGCGGCGGAGGAGGCCGACACGGGTGTGGTCAGGACGGTGGTGGTCGACAGGGCGAGCGTGGCGGCACTGGCCGCGAGTACCGCTCTCAGTCTGCTGCGGGACATGGAACTCCTCACGAGGTGTCGGTCGGGGCCGCGAAGCAGCCACCCGGGAGACAGCAATGCGCGGTCAGTACAGCACTCCACGCAGTTGTTCGTACGCAGACACCCCAGGTGTTTCATGATCGATCATCGACACGCCATCACTTTGCGTGTCGCCCCGACGGGTCATCACGGCCGTGCTGAAATGGCCGGAAATCCCCCCTCCCCACGACAGGAGTGACACGTGTTCAGCAAGTCCGGGATCGCGATGGCCGCCGCGGCCACAGCCGCGCTCCTCGCGGCCACCAGCGGCGGCGCTGCGGCGACCACGCGAGCGACAGTCCAGCCGCACACCGTGACCGGGGACGTCATCGAGGGCGGCGCCGACGGCAAGCCCCACCTGCTGCTCTGCCCGCCCGAGGAGAACGCGTTCGGCGGCGGATTCAGCGTAACTCCAGGCGCTGGCCGCCGACTTGACCGGCAGCCGACCGACGTTCTGGAGGACCACCCCAACGACAACGGCAGCGGCTGGATCGTCGCAGTGCGCAAGTACGACTGCCCTCCGGAGGGCGTCGAGGGCCGGCCCAGGCCGGCGAACCTCACCATCCGCGTCGTGTGCACCGAAGGCGAGAACACCCCGAGCGGCTGACCCCCGGCGCACCGACCGGGCCGTCCGGTCGGACCTCCGTAGCCGGACACCCCGGCTCCGGCTACGGACACGCATCCCGTCCGGCCGCAGCACCCCGGGCACCCCGCGAGGCCCCGGCTCCGCCCCTGCCCGCCGCGGGCCACAGCGCCGGGTGCGGGCGGTGCGGCTGAGGACGGCGTACCGGGCGAGGGCGGAGACGAAACCGATGAGTGATCACGGCGGCGGCGATGACGGCTTCGGTTCGCCGCCTCGCCTGCGGTCGCCTTCGGTCATCCGGCGGCCTGGACAGGACCCGTCTCGAACACTCCGCATACCTGCAGCCGGTAGGGGATGAGCATCTGCTGGAAACCGGCCGGCGGATAGATGCCGAGGTAGTCCGAGGTCCGCTGACAGGCCAGGCCGGTACCCGCGTCATTGGTGCGTATCGTCGCGCTCACCGTCCGGCCTGGTCGTACGGCAACCGTGGTCACCGGGCTGCCGTCGCGGGATGCCGGGCTGCCGATCTGGTGGTGGTTGACGTCCAGCACGCTCACTCCGGGGAATCCACGCAGGGCGCAGGTGCGCGTGGAGGTGTTGGTGAAGTTCACGGGGACGAGGATGGATCCTGCGGCGCCTTGTTCCTGGCCGACCGAGAGGCTTAAGCCGGCGGCCTGGCAGGTGGGGGTGGCGGGTGCGGCCTGGGCTGCGGGTACCGTGCCGACCGCGGCGGTGGCGGCGGCGATGAGTGCGGTGACGGTCAGTGCTGCTCTTCTCTTCCTAGGGAGCATGGCGGAACCTCCGTTGGCTGGGCAGCCGCCGGTGTGGCGCCTGCCACAACTCCAGGTTGCGACCACCCGGGCGTGGGCGCAGCTCGGCTGCGCGGTGGCGGTCACCGGGCCTCCGGGACGGGCCGCTGCACGTCGGCCGCAGCTACTACTCACCGCCAGAGGCGCTCACCAAGAGCGGCACCCTCCGGGACGCCGGGGAGGACGTAGGAAACGGCCGAGGCGGTGTGCTCCAGGAAGGGGTTCAGGGCGTCGCGGGCGGCGAGGCGGGTCTGGACGCGGGTGAACTGGGCGGGGTCACGCATGAAGGCGCAGAAGAGGAGCCCGCGGTCGGCCGGGCCGTCGTCGTAGCTGTAGCCGCGCCGGAGCATCCGGGCGCCGCCGTCGAGGCGGGGACTGGTGAGGCGGACGTGGGCGGTGGCCGGGATCACGTAGGAGCCGTCCGGGTTCTTGGCGTAGATGTCCGGGTCGTCATGTTCGACGGTGCCGGTGAGGGGGGAGCCGTCGCCAGCACGGCGGCCCATCGCCAGACCGCGCCGGCCTTCGGGGAGGGCGGCGAAGGCGGCGGTGTCCATGCGGATGCGCCGGTAGACCAGGACGGTGCCGTTCTCGTGCGGTCCCGGCGGGCCCCAGACCCACTGCCGCGCGGCCGCGTCATCCGGGTTCGCCGTGCCGTCCTTGAAGCCGAACAGGTTCCGCGGTGTGACGCCCGGGGCCGTCCGGGGCAGGAAGCCGGACTGCGACCAGCGGGGCTCGGCGCCACCGGCGTGGACGGCCGTCCCGACGATCTCGGCGACGACGGCCAACGTCCATTGGTCCGCGGCGCACAGCTGCAGCAGCAGGTCGCCGCCGCCGCGCGCCGGGTCGAGGCGGTCGCCGGGGAACGGCGGCAACTCGGCCAGCGCGGTGGGGACGTTGAGGCCAAGCCGGGCGGCGAGCGCGGGACCCACGCCGACCAGCGAGGTGAGCCGGGTCGTACCACCGCTCTCCAGACGCGGGTCGGGCGGAGTGTCGGAGGTCGCGGCGAAGAGGGTTCGGGTCAGCGCGGCGAGGACGTTGCGCAGGGTCTCCCGGTCCGCTGCGGCGGAGGTCTGCGGGAGGTCGAAGGCGAGCAGCCGCGTCGCAGGCTGCTGAGGAAACGTCACACCGGCCTGTTGGGCGCCGTGGAAGGGAATCGCGGCTGCGGGAGGCGGCGCGTCGGAAGCGGCACCGCGGCTGGACGTGCGATCGCCACCTGCCAGCTCGTCGGCCGTCGCGCCGATCCCGGCGGCGAGCACCGCCCCGGCCGCGAGCAGCGCCCTTCGCCTCCCTAAACCGGTCGCGGCAGATCGGGCCGACTCGTGCGCATTTCCCGGTTCGGTAGGCATGCGCGCTATTGGAGACGATAGAACACCTGTCATGCAAATCCTGTCTCCTGATCGCCTGTTGACCCGTACGCAGCCCCGACCGGCGCTGTTCCGGGCGGCGGCGCTGCGGTGCCTGCCGGTGCTGGTCGCCTCGGTCGCGATGGCGGCCACCGGGTGTTCCTCGACGGGTTCGAACTCCAACGACGCCAAGCACCCCGCCGGGAGCGTGCTGCGGGTGCCGGAGGACTTCTCCACCATCCAGAAGGCCGTGGACGTCGCTCGTGAAGGCGAGACGGTGCTGGTCGGACCAGGTGTGTACCGCGAGAGTGTGCACGTCACCAAGCCCCGCGTCGTGTTGCGCGGGACGGACCGCAACACCGTGGTCCTCGACGGCGGGCTGCGGCTCGTCAACGGCGTCACCGTCACCGGGCCCGGCTCGGTTGTGGAGAACCTCACCGTGCACCGCTACCTTGCCAACGGCGTCCTGTTCACCGGCGTCACCGACGAGCGGCTGCAGCAGCACGGCGCCGGCGGCTCGGCGTACAACCCGCTGGACACGGCCCGCTTCCCGGTCATTCAGGGATTCCGGGCGACCCGGGTGACGGCCTACGACAACGGCCTGTACGGCATCTACGCCTTCGATGCGCGCGGCGGCGCGATCGAGGACTCCTACACCTCCGGACAGGCGGACTCCGGCATCTACGTCGGCCAGTGCAAGCCCTGCGACACGGTGGTGCGCGGCAACACGGTGGAGCACAACGCGGTCGGCATCGAGCTGACCAATGCCTCGGACGGGCTGTCGGTGCTGGGCAACCGCGTCGTCGGCAACCGGGTCGGCGTCACGGTGAACTCCAACGACCTGGAGGCGCTCGCCCCGCAGCACGGCGCGGTGATCGCGGGCAACGTCGTCGCCGACAACAACGCCACCCAGACCCCGGAGCAGGCGGACGGGGGCTTCGGCATCGGCATCGGGATCGGCGGCGGTACGGCGAACCAGGTGCTGCGCAACCTCGTCCGGGGCAACAGCGCCGCCGGGGTGATCATCACCGATCCGCCGGGGCATCCGGCGAGCGGCAACCGCGTCGAGGACAACCGCACGGAGGGCAACGGCGCCGACCTGGTCCTGGCCTCGGCCGACACCGGCAACTGCTTCACCGGCAACCAGCCCGCCGTCCAGAGCCCGGACGGCCTGGAGAACCCGGCAGGGTGCGGCGGCCAGGGCCGCGGCCCGCTGCCCGGTGGCCGGCCGGCCCCGGTCCAGGCGCCGCCCGGGATCCCCTTCAGCCAGGTACCGGCCCCGCCCACCCAGCCGTCACTGCCGGACCCGACGGCCCCCGCCCGCCCGGCCACCAACCTGCCGGGGGCCGTCGACCCGAACACCTATCAGCTTCCGACCGACCCCGCCGCCGTACCGCAGCCGCGGAGTTGAGTGCGGCAACACTGCGGAGCTCACCGGCTTCGGCCAACGTGCCGATCCACCGGGACAGTTGAGTAGTACGAGACAACTCTCCCATTGGGAGGCCGGGTCGGTGATCCGGCGTCAGCCAGCGACCCACGGTGCTTCGGGGAGCTTCGCTTCGCCGTTCCGCCCGGAGAAGTCCACCGTGGTCGGCGTGCCCAGGCCGGCCATCCGCATCGCGACCCTCCGTAGCGTGCCGTCGCCGTCGACCCAGTACGTCAGCGGCGACCGCCCGCCGTCGGGCGCGGCGCCCTGGGCGCGCGGTCCGGCGAACCGGTCGTAGCTCTGGTCGTCGATGCGGTCCCGGCCGAGCCAGCGCGCCCCGGACTGGGCGAGCAGCAGCGGGTTGTCCGGCCGGTCCGCGCCGAGCTGGATCAGCAACTGGAGCCCGGCGTCCAGCGGATCCGCCGTGTACGAGCGCGGCGACCAGCCCGCCCGGGGGACGTGCTCGGCCTGCTGCCAGGGCGGGTCGGTGTCGCCCTTCGGTGCGGGGGCCAGACCGAGTCCGCCGGTGTCCCAAACGATCAGACCGTGGTCGAGTTGTCCGGCGCCGGCCCGAGCGTCCCCAGCCGCCCCGGTGACCTCGTAGCTCCCCACGGCCCGGTGGGTGCGGTAGTCCACGATCCCCTTGACCCGCACCACCACACCTCCTCCCTCGGTGGCGGTGAGGGTCACCGTCACCGGGCTGGCCTGGTACAGGTTCAGCCGCGACACGGCCAGTCGTGACGCTTCGTCACCTGTCACGGGCCTCTCCACGGCCTCTTCGGATACGGTCCGGTAGACGGCCAGGCCGCCCGCCGCCGTGCCGCACACCGCGATCGCGACAAGTGCCCTGAGCCAGAACGTCGGACGCGGCGTACGGACATCGGTCTTCGTCTTCCGGGCCATGCAGGTGCCTTCTCTCCTCGGTCGGTCACAACACACGGGCGGGTTCCCGGACCGATGGTCCGCGAACCCGCCCGATCCGGCCCTCTCCGACGGCCCGTGTGCCGACCGTCGGAGAGGGGGAGGGTTACCGCTGCTGGGCCCTGCGCCTGCGGAACAGCACGAGCAGCGCCGTGCCGAGCGCGGTGAGCACCGCGCCGCCGGCCAGAACCACCGGAAGCTCTTGGCCCCCACCGGTGTAGGCCAGGTGCGAGCCGGGCGTGGTGCCCGGTGCGGCCGGGGTGCCCGGCGTGGCCGGTGTGGTCGGTTCCGGCGTCGGTGTCGGTGTCGGTGTCGGTGTCGGTGTCGGGATGAGCCGGTTGACTGCAGTCACCGAGACTCCGGCGTCGAGGTTGTCGGAGGTCAACACCAGCGGGCCGAACACCGCGACGTCCGGGGCTTCGTAGCCTGCGGGCGGGCTGGTCTCCTGCCAGTAGTACGTCCCTGGTGCGCCGTTGCCCTGACAGATGCCGTCGGCGCCGGTCGTGCAGGGCTCGCCGACGGGCGTGTCCGGCTTCGCACCGGTGCTCTGCAGCCCGTCGGTGCCGTTCGTCTCCTTCCAGAGCTGGAACTTCGCGCCGGCCAGCGGCTTGCCGTCCTGGTCGTGTTTGACGACCCGCAGCGCGCCTTCCTGCTGGCGGAAGCCGAAGTCGTAGGTGTGGTTGTTCTCGCCGGGTCCGCCGGTGGTCAGCGCCCGCTCGGGGAACTCGGCGCCGGACGGGACGACGCCCTTGGAGTCGATGAAGTGGTTGTCGCCGACATCGTGGTCGGTGGGAACCCACTGGTACAGCGGGCCGCCCTTGGCGTAGTCCGCCGGGTTGTCGATCCGGATGGTGTACTTCGTCCTGGGCTTCAGGCCGCCGTTGACGTCGGAGTCGTCGAAGTAGTACTCGCCGCGCTCCGTCGTCTTCGTCGTGCCGACGATATTCCCCGACTCGTCGTACAGGTGGACGGTCGCCCCCGGGACCGGCCGCTGCCCGGGGCCCTGGATGCCCTTGCGCTCGGGGTCGTACCAGACCCGGTTGCCGATCTGCAGCGGCGCCTGGTCGCAGAGCACCTCGAGGTCACCCATCGAGGCGCCCTTGCCGAAGGGGGCGGTGGTCCCCTTCGGGGTCAGCCGCAGGCCGAACTGCGGGTCCTGCCTGCCGTCCTTGCGCTCGAGGAACGACGTGCCGTAGCCGACGGGGGTGTGGTCGGGGTCGAAGGCGGAGACCGCGATGGTGCTCTCGACCTTGGAGAGCGCCATTCCGGCGAACGCCGTGTTGTTGTGACCCACCGCAGCCCAAGCGGTGTTGAAGAACCGGGCGCCCCGGGCGGACATCCCACAGCCGTTGTTGGTGTCCATCACGTACATGCCGTTCGCCGGGCAGGCCTTGTTGAGGTCACCGCCGGACATGACGTTGAAGACGGAGCCCGGCGCGGGGGCGCCCGGCTCTCGGTCGGCGAAGCGGTCGCGGAAGGCGAGCAGCATCGAGCCGTCGGTCTCGAAGAGGATCTCGCCCAACTCCGGCTCGGGGTTGGCCATGGTGGCGTGGCCGCACGCCTTGCCGTTCTGCGTGGTCGGGTACGTGCTGGTCCACGGGAACCAGCCCGCGCCGTCGCACGGACCCGAGCCGACCGTCGACTGACGCGGGTAGTCCAGCGGCTGGTCCAGCACCGCCTTCTGGAACGCCCCGGTGGCGAGGTCGAACGGCAGGACCACGGCGCGCACGTCGGTGAGCTTGCCCGTGGACTGGCCGGAACAGACACCGCCGAGGAACCCGGTCCCGTCCTGGAGACCGAGACCGAACGGCCGCCAATCCCCCTCCGCCGGGCAGCCCGGGTCCGGGATCGCGTAGACGGCCTTCGGCGCCGAGGCCGTCGCCGCGGTGGCGTCGTAGCGGTACAGCTTGCGGTCGTTGAGGTTGACGACGAAGAGGTCCTTGCCGTCATCGGTGATCTTGATGCCGCCCAGGCTCTCCTTGCCGGGCACGTCGAGGAAGGCGTCGTCCGTCCCCGGCCCGTGCACGGTGCTGCCCGCGTTCGGCACGGTGGTGAAGAGCGTCGTCTTCTTCTGCGCGAGGTCGGTGACGTAGACCGCGCCCGCGCCGCCCGGGCCGTAGTCGGTGCCGCGCTTGGCCACCGCCGAAGAGAAGAGCCGCTTGTCGGCCTTGTTCCAGGCGACGCCGAACAGCGTGCCGGTGTCGGCGTTGGTGGCGAGGTTCGTCGCGGTGATGTTGCCGTCGGGGCCCTCCTGGCCACGCGCGCCGTACGGGAAGGAGACCAGCGTGCGCTTGGCCCCGCCCTCGGTGTTGGCGGGCTGACAGGCCGCCACCAGCGGCGCGTTCTTCTGGCAGTAGTCCCCCGGGTTCCACAGTCCCGTGGTGTACGCCACGTTCTTGCCACCGGAGAGGTCGACGAACTCCTCGTTGCTGCTCAGCTGGCTCGGCGCGCCGTCCAGCCCCTGGCGCGAGGCGAAGGCCGGGAAGAGCACACCCGGCTTCGGATTGATCACCTGCACCCGGTACTTGCCGCCGGTCGCCCTGCTCGCGGCGGGTGCCAGTGTCACCGTGCCGTCCGCCGCGGTGACACCCTCGACGCCGGCCCCGGCATCGTCCGTGAGCGTCACCTTCACGCCCGCGATGCCCGGCTCCAGCGCGGGTGTCCACACCCCGGACGCGTCCACGGCCCGTACCACGCGGACCGTCACCGTCCCATCGCCTGTCTGCGGAAACGCCGACGGGGCCGCCGCCAGCGAGCAAGCACCGATCCCGACGACCAGTGCCACGGCGCCGCCCACGGTGCGGCGACCAAGCACCCCCGGTCGGCGCCGATCCGGGCCGCGTGCGGCACCGGACGTTCGTTCACTTCTCGTTGTCATCCCTGCTCTCATCGTCCAGTTGGGCCTGCCGCCCGACCTCGTAAGGGAGTTCGCGACTGGCGGAAAGCCGCCATTGTTAATGGGAGCTTAAGGGGCCTTCACACAAGTTCGCAGCAAAACAGGAACTTTGACGTTACGTCAGACGTTATTGGAAGCTTTCGCACTGCGGCCCTCCCCCTGCTGTCAAAGGACGGGCCAGTGGAGGAGTACCCCGAAACGGTCGCTGCCGAGGAACAACTCCGCACGACGAAGGCGCTCAGAGGTGCGGAGATCACCATCGCCGCTGAACATCGCCGCTCCCCCTCGCCTCTACCCGCCCCGTCGGCGCGGCCGGCGCGCCATGCTGGGGTGGCGCCATGAACCGGACGACGAGCGGCGACGCGCGACGTTGTGGTGTCAGTGGTTGGTGCGGATCCTGGTGCCGAGCAGGAGGTGGAGGACGAGTGCTGAGGTCAGGCCGACGGCCCAGCCGTAGTCGGCGAGGCGTCTGAGGGCGGGGATGAGGCCGTTGGCCGGGAAGGGGCCGCCGTGGGAGCCGCCGATGGCGAGGATGCCGCCGGTGACGAGGGCGGTGACGGCGCGCCAGTTCCAGCCGCCGTGGTACCAGTAGCGGCCTTCCTGCCGGTAGAGGGCGGCGAGGTCGAGGTGGGTGCGGCGCAGGAGCCAGTAGTCGGCGATGAGGATGCCGGCGACGGTGCCGAGCAGGCCGCCGACCACGCCGAGCCAGGTGTAGATGTAGACGTGCGGGTCGGAGATCAGCTTCCACGGGAAGATGAGGACGCCGACCAGGCCGGTGATGAGGGCGCCGCGGCGGAAGTTGATGCGACATGGCCAGAGGTTGGCGAGGTCGTAGGCGGGGGAGACGACGTTGGCGGCGATGTTGACCGAGATGGTGGCGATCAGGACGGTGAGCAGGGCGATGAGGATGCCGGCGGTGTTGTCGAGTTTGGCGGCGAGTTGGATGGGGTCCCAGATGGGGGTGCCGTAGACGGCTTGGGAGCCGGAGGTGACCAGGACGGAGAGGAGGGCGAAGAGGGTCATGGTGGTGGGCAGGCCGAGGGCCTGGCCGCGGATCTGGGCGCGTTGGCTGCCGCCGAAGCGGGTGAAGTCGGGGATGTTCAGCGACAGGGTCGACCAGAAGCCGATCATGCCCATCAGCGCGGGGAAGAAGACCTTCCAGAACTCGTGTCCCCACCCGAGCTTGGAGGGTTGGTGGAGGAGCGGGCCGAGGCCGCCGGCCTTGTTGGTGATCCACCCGAGCAGGCCGAACGCGCCGAGCAGGACGACGGGTGCGGCCCAGTTCTCGAAGCGGCGCAGGGTGTCCATGCCGCGGGCGATGATCAGCAGTTGCAGCGCCCAGAAGAGCAGGAAGGAGAGCCACTGCGTCCAGGGGTAGCCGCCTACCGGGGTCGCGGTCTGCCAGCCGTGGCCGAGGAGCTTCCCGGCCAACAGGAAGATGGCCTCCCCACCGAGCCATGTCTGGATACCGAACCAGGCGCAGGCCACCGCGGCCCGCAGCATCGCGGGCAGGTTCGCGCCGCGCAACCCGAACGACGCGCGGGCGAACACCGGGAACGGGATGCCGTACTTCGTCCCCGCGTGGCCGGTGAGCAGCATCGGCGCCAGCACGATCAGGTTGCCCAGCGCGATGGTGAGGACGGCCTGCTTCCAGTCCATGCCGAGCGCGACCAGGCCCGAGGCCAGGGTCCACGACGGGATGTTGTGCGCCATTCCCACCCACAGGCTGAGGTAGTTGTAGACACCCCACCTGCGCCGCTCCATCGGCACGGGCAGCAGGTCGTGGTTGGCGAAGCGGGCGTCGTCCAGGACGACGTGGTCGGCGAGGGAGACCCGGCCGTCGGGATGAGTGCGCTGGACCGTCGAGGAGTCGGGGGTTTCGGGGGTGCCGGAGGACATCGGGACCACCTCGGTTCGCGGAGTCTCGTACGGGGGCGTCCGGGAGCCGGAACACCGGGCTCTCGGAGAGATTGCGAAGGAGTGCGGTACTGCGGCGGCACCGTCCGGGCGGTGGGGAGCCGTCGGGAACGGGCTGCTCGGGCGGACGCCGTCCGGGTCGCGCCGACCGCGTGCGGAGGGGAGGGTCCAGACGGTCGGGCGGCCCACCCGGCACCGGATGGGCCGCCCGACGAAGGGGTGTCAGCCGAGTTCGGGGATGACGCTCGTGCCGTACGCGTCGATGGTGGACTCCACCGCGTCGTGCATCGCGTAGACGGCGAACTGGTCGACGCCGAGGGCGCGCAGTTCGGTGAGGCGGTCGATTTGGGCGGCGGGCGGGCCGATCAGGCAGAAGCGGTCGACGATCTCGTCGGGGACGAAGGCGGTGTCGGGGTTCCCGGCGCGGCCGTGGTGGGCGTAGTCGTAGCCGTGGCGGTTCTTGATGTAGTCGGTGAGGGCGTCGGGGACCAGGCCGGAGTGCTCGCCGTAGCGGGCGACCAGGTCGGCGACGTGGTTGCCGACCATGCCGCCGAACCAGCGGCACTGCTCACGGGCGTGGGCGAGCGCGGCGGGCGAGTCGTCCTCGGTGACGTAGGCGGGGGCGGCGACGCAGATGGTGATCGAGGCGGGGTCGCGGCCGACCCCGGCGGCGGCGTCCCGGACGGCCTTGACCATCCACTCGGTGAGGAAGGGGTCGGCGAGCTGGAGGATGAAGCCGTCCGCCTGACGGCCGGTCAGGTCCAGTGCCCTGGGGCCGTATGCGCCCATCCAGACGGGGAGTTCGGCCCCGGGCCTGACCCACGGCAGTTGGATCGCGGTGCCGTCCACCTCGGCCTCGCGGCCCTCGGCGAGCTCCTTGATCGCGTGCATGGCCTGCGAGAGCCGCTCCAGGGTGGCGGGCCGGCGGCCTGCCACCCGCTGTGCGGAGTCGCCGCGGCCGATGCCGCAGACGGTGCGGTTGCCGTACATGTCGTTGAGGGTGGCGAACAGGGAGGCGGTGACCTCCCAGGTGCGGGTCGCGGGGTTGGTGACCATCGGACCGACGATCAGTCGGCTGGTCTCGGCGAGGATCCGGCTGTAGATGACGAAGGGCTCCTGCCAGAGCACCGCCGAGTCGAAGGTCCAGCCGTGGGTGAAGCCCGCCGCCTCGGCCCGCTTCATCCGCTCGATGAGCAGTTGCGCGGGCGGGTCGGTCTGGAGCACGAGTCCGATGTCCACTGGTCTCCTTAGGCGAGGTACTGACAGGTGGCGCGCGGCTGGAACCGTCCGTGCCCGGCCCGGCCGAGGTAGGCGTCGGCCTCGATCACGACGGTGCCCCGGGAGAGCACGGTGCGGACCTTGCCGGTGATCTCTTTCCCCTCGTACGCGGAGTAGTCGACGTTCATGTGGTGGGTGGCGGCGGAGAGGGTCTGCCGGACCGTGGGGTCGTAGAGGACGACGTCGGCGTCGGCGCCGGGGGCGATGGTGCCCTTGCGCGGGTAGAGCCCGAACATCCGGGCGGGAGCGGCACAGGCGATCTCGATCCAGCGGCGGCGGGAGATCCGGCCCTCCACCACGGCCTGGTGCAGCAGGTCCATCCGGTTCTCCACTCCCGGCAGACCGTTGGGGATCTTGGAGAAGTCGCCGCGGCCGAGCTCCTTCTGGCCGGCGAAGCAGAACGGGCAGTGGTCGGTGGAGACCACCTGGAGGTCACCGGTCCGCAGCGCCCGCCACAGCGCGTCCTGGTGCTCGCGCGGGCGCAGCGGGGTGGAGCAGACGTACTTGGCGCCCTCGAAGCCGGGTTCGGCCAGGTTGTCGGTGGACAGGAAGAGGTACTGCGGGCAGGTCTCGCCGAACACGTCGAGGCCCTGGCGGCGGGCGGCGGCGAGTTCGTCGACGGCCGAGGCGGCGGAGACGTGCACCACGTAGAGCGGGGCGCCTGCCACCTGGGCCAGCTTGACGGCGCGGTGGGTGGCCTCGGCCTCCAGGATCTCGCGCCGGACCTCACCGTGGTGGCGCGGGTCGGTCCTGCCCGCCGCGAGGGCCTGTTCCACCAGTACGTCGATGGCGATGCCGTTCTCGGCGTGCATCATGATCAGGCCGCCGTTGCCTGCGCCGCGCTGCATGGCGCGCAGGATCTTGCCGTCGTCGCTGTAGAACACTCCGGGATAGGCCATGAAGAGCTTGAACGAGGTCACGCCCTCGGCGACCAGCAGGTCCATCTCCTTGAGGCTGTGCTCGGTGACATCGGCGAGGATCATGTGGAAGCCGTAGTCGATCGCGCAGTTGCCCTGGGCCTTCTCGTGCCAGGCGTCCAGGCCCTCGCGCAGCGAGGAGCCGACCGACTGGACGGCGAAGTCCACGATGGTGGTGGTGCCGCCCCAGGCGGCGGCCCGGGTGCCGGTCTCGAAGGTGTCGGAGGCGAAGGTGCCGCCGAACGGCAGCTCCATGTGGGTGTGGGCGTCCACGCCGCCGGGGATGACGTACAGCCCTCGGGCGTCGAGCACCTTCTCGGCCGTCCAGCTCTCGGCGGCCGCGCTGCCGTAGGCGGCCAGCGCGACCACCTTCTCGCCCTCGATCAGCACGTCGGCGTGCATCTCCTCGGCGGCGGTGACCACCAGGCCGCCGCGGATCACGGTGCGGTTCACGTCCGTCCTCTCAGGCCTGGGTGAGCGGGCCGTAGGCGTCCGGGCGCCGGTCACGGTAGAACGCCCACTGCTGGCGGACTTGATCGATCAGGCCCAGGTCGAGGTCGCGGACCACGAGTTCCTCGTCCTTGTCGGAGGCGATCTCGCCGACGAACTGGCCGCGCGGGTCGACGAAGTAGGAGGTGCCGTAGAAGTCGTTGTCCCCGTACTCCTCCACGCCGACCCGGTTGATCGCCGCGACGTAGTACTCGTTGGCGACGGCGGCGGCGGGCTGTTCCAGCTGCCAGAGGTAGGCGGACAGGCTCCGACTGGTCGCGGAGGGGTTGTAGACGATCTCGGCGCCGCCGAGGCCGAGCGCCCGCCAGCCCTCGGGGAAGTGCCGGTCGTAGCAGATGTAGACGCCGACCTTGCCGACGGCGGTCTCGAAGACCGGCCAGCCGAGGTTGCCGGGCTTGAAGTAGTACTTCTCCCAGAAGCCCTTGACCTGCGGGATGTGGTGCTTGCGGTACTTGCCGAGGTAGGAGCCGTCGGCGTCGATCACGGCGGCGGTGTTGTAGTAGAAGCCGGCCTGCTCGACCTCGTACACCGGGACGACGATCACCATCCCCAGCTCGCGGGCGATCTCCCGCATCCGCCGTACGGTCGGGCCGTCGGGGACGGGCTCGGCCCAGCGGTAGTGCTCCGGCTCCTGCACCTGGCAGAAGTACGGGGCGTTGAAGACCTCCTGGAAGCCGATGATCTGGGCGCCCTGTGCGGCCGCGTCCCGGGCGGCCCGCTCGGCGGCCGCGATCATCGTCTCCGAGTCACCCGTCCAGGCGGCCTGGAAGAGGGCTGCTCGAACGACTCGGCTCATCAGTCCACTCCTTCGACGAAGGTGCTCTAGACCGTTGAGACTAGGAGCTTCCCGGCGCCAGGTGTAGTGCCACGCTGTAACGCCGGGAAGCCTCTTTCATTCCGTCGCGGAACCCGGTGCCCTCAGTTCTCCAGCCAGGTCGCCCGGCGCAGCACGGCCGGCTCGACGAGGACCTCGTCCATCACCTCGCTGGCGTGCTGGAAGTGCGGGGTGGCGAAGTGCTCCTGGAGCGCCTCCTCGTCCCGCCACTCCTCCAGGACCACCATCCGCTCGGGGCGGTTCGGGTCGACCAGCAGCTGGTAGCCGAGGCAGCCGGGCTCGTCCAGGGAGGGCTCGATCATGCCTTCCAGCATGGTGCGCAGGCGGTCCTCCCGGCCGGGTGCGGCGGTCAGCTCGGCGATCAGGATCATTCGGTGCTCTCCTTCGGGTGGGCGGGGCCGGTGCCGGCCCCGGTGTGATCAAGGCTAGTCGCGATCTCCGACAGGTCGTCAGCGGTCAGGTGCAGGGCGGCCGCCGAGACCCAGTCGTCCAGCTGTCCGGGGCGGCGGGCGCCGACGATGGCGCCGGTGACGCCGGGCCAGGCCAGTGTCCAGGCGATGGCGACGGCCGGGACGGTGCTGCCGTGCCGCCGCGCGATCGGGCGCAGCGCCTCGACCAGGGCGAGGTTGCGGTCCAGGTGGGTGGTGAAGTCGGGGTGGGTGCGCCGCCAGTCGGCCGCGTCCAGGGCGGCGACGCGCTCGGCGGAGAAGGCGCCGGTGAGCAGTCCGGAGCCGAGCGGCTGGTAGACGATGCCGGCCGTGCGGTGGTCGGCCGCCCAGTGCAGTTCGGCCGCCGCGTCCCGGCTGAGCAGGGAGAACTGCGGCTGGATCGAGTCGACGTGGGCGATCTTCTCGGCGACGGCGAGCTGCTCGGGGCCGTGGTTGGACAGCCCGATGGCGCGGACCTTGCCCTCGGCCTTCAGGTCGGCCATCAGCTGCCAGTACTCCTCCAACCGGGTGCCGCCGCCCTGGTCGGCGCCGCCCTCGTTGCCCCACTCCAGCACTTGGCCGTCACCGGGCCAGTGCACCTGGTACAGGTCGATCCGTTCGACGCCGAGCCGGCGCAGCGAGTCCTCCAGTTCGCGGCGGACGCTCGCGGGGGTCATGATCTTGCGCGGCGGGGCGAGCCGGTCACTCTCGTCCCAGACCAGGCCGCACTTGGTGAACACGTACGGGCGGCGGCTCTCCGGCAGCTTCGCCAGCGCCCGGCCGACGACCTCCTCGGAGTGGCCGAGACCGTAGACGGCGGCGGTGTCGATCCAGTTGATCCCGAGGTCGACGGCGCGGTGGACGGCGGCGATCGAGTCGCCGTCATCCTGCGCGCCCCAGCTGTAGCGCCAGTCGGCGCCGCCGAGCGCCCAGGCACCGAAGCCGATCCGACTGATCGTCATATCGGTGCTGCCGAAAGGCACGGGGGAGGTTGTGGTCATGTCGCTCTCTCACGTTCGTTGTGCTGACGACGACGAGCCTGCTCCTGCCGGATCGGCCGTTCCAGGTCCGCGCTTTACCTGGGTCCGGCAGGACCAGGCTGGGCGGGGCGCCGTCCGCGATGATGGTCCGCATGGACCGACGAGCAGAGCTGGGCGAGTTCCTCCGGTCGCGCCGGGCCAGGCTGCGTCCCGAGGAGATCGGGCTGCCGCCGTACGGCGGGCGGCGCCGGGTGCCGGGGCTGCGCCGAGAGGAGCTGGCACAGGTGGCGGGCGTCAGCGTGGACTACTACGTACGCCTGGAGCAGGGCCGGACCGAGCATGTCTCGCAGGCGGTGCTGGACGCCGTGGCCCGGGCGCTGCGGTTGGACCCGGACGAGCGCCTGCACCTGGGCAACCTGGCCCGACCGCACCGGCCGGACGGGGTGCCGCGCCCGCCGCAGCGGGTGCTGCCCGGGCTGCAGCGGCTGCTGGACTCGATGGCCGACGTCCCGGCGTACGTGGTCGGGCTCGGCACCCGGGTGCTGGCCTGGAACCGGCTGGCGGCGGCGCTGATCACCGACTTCGGCGCGCTGCAGCCGGACCGCCGCGAGCTGGCCCGGCTGGTCTTCCTGGACGAGGCCGCCCGCGAGCTGTACGAGGACTGGGAGGGCAAGGCCCGCGACGTGGTCGCCTACCTGCGCCTGGACGCCGGCCGCCACCCCGGCGATGCGGGCCTGTCGGCGCTGATCGGCGAGCTGAGCATCGGCAGCCGGGACTTCGCCCGGCTCTGGGCGGGGCAGGAGGTCAGGGACAAGACCCGTGGCGGATACGTGTTCCGGCACCCCGCGGTCGGCCGTCTCGAACTGGCGTACGATACGCTGCGACTGCCCGACGACCCCGACCAGGCACTGATCGCCTACACCGTGGAGCCGGACAGCCCGAGCCGGGCCGCCCTGCTCCTGCTGGCCGGCTGCACCCAGCGCTTTGCCCGGGAGGATCACCAGCAGGCAAGATAGCGACGTGACCCTCCTGGACCTGATGCCGAGCCCTGCCACCCCCGATGCCCTGTACGAGACCTTCGTCGAGTGGGCGCAGGAGCGGGGCATCACCCTCTACCCGGCCCAGGAGGAGGCCCTGATCGAGCTGGTCTCCGGGAACAACGTGATCCTGGCGACCCCGACCGGCTCGGGCAAGAGCCTGGTCGCGGCGGGCGCGCACTTCGCCGCGCTGGCCGAGGGCAAGCGCACCTTCTACACCGCGCCGATCAAGGCGCTGGTGTCGGAGAAGTTCTTCGACCTGGTGAAGATGTTCGGCACCGAGCAGGTCGGCATGATGACCGGCGACGCCAGCGTCAACCCGACCGCGCCGATCATCTGCTGCACCGCCGAGGTGCTGGCGCAGATCGCGTTGCGCGACGGCGAGCGGGCCGACATCGGCCAGGTCGTGATGGACGAGTTCCACTTCTACGCCGAGCCGGACCGCGGCTGGGCCTGGCAGATCCCGATCCTGGAGCTCCCGCAGGCGCAGTTCCTGCTGATCTCCGCGACCCTCGGCGACGTGCGCCGCTTCGAGGAGGACCTGGCCCGCCGTACCGGCCGCGCGACCACGGTGGTGCGCTCCGCCACCCGCCCGGTGCCGCTGTTCTACGAGTACCGCCGCACCACCCTGCACGACACCCTGGAAGAACTGCTGAAGACCGGTCAGGCGCCGGTCTACGTGGTGCACTTCACGCAGAAGGAGGCGGTCGAGCGGGCGCAGTCGCTGATGAGCATCAACATGTGCTCCAAGGCGGAGAAGGACGCCATTGCCGCGCTGATCGGCAACTTCCGCTTCACCACCAAGTTCGGCCGCAATCTGTCCCGTTACGTCCGGCACGGTATCGGCGTGCACCACGCGGGCATGCTGCCCAAGTACCGCCGCCTGGTCGAACGGCTCGCCCAGGCAGGCCTGTTGAAGGTCATCTGCGGTACCGACACCCTCGGCGTCGGCGTCAACGTGCCGATCCGCACCGTACTGTTCACCGCGCTGTCCAAGTACGACGGCCAGCGGGTCCGGGTGCTGCGCGCCCGGGAGTTCCACCAGATCGCCGGCCGGGCCGGCCGGGCCGGCTTCGACACCGTCGGCCAGGTCGTCGCCCAGGCGCCCGAGCACGAGGTGGAGAACGAGAAGCTGCTCGCCAAGGCCGGCGACGACCCCAAGAAGCGCCGCAAGGTGGTGCGCAAGAAGGCGCCGGAAGGTTTCGTCGGCTGGAGTGAGCAGACCTTCGAGCGCCTGATCGCCGCCGATCCGGAGCCGCTGGTCTCCCGGTTCAAGGTCAGCCACGCCATGCTGCTCTCGGTGATCGGCCGCCCGGGCAACGCCTTCGAGGCGATGCGCAAGCTGCTCACCGACAACCACGAGGACCGCGCGGCGCAGCGCCGGCACATCCGCAGCGCCGTCGCCATCTACCGCTCCCTGCTGGAGGGCGGCGTGGTCGAGCGGCTGGCGGAGCCGGACCCGGAGGGCCGGGTCGTCCGCCTCACCCTGGACCTGCAGGAGAACTTCGCGCTCAACCAGCCGCTCTCCACCTTCGCCCTGGCCGCCTTCGAACTCCTCGACCCCGCCTCGCCCTCGTACGCGATGGACGTGGTCTCGGTGGTGGAGGCGACCCTCGACGACCCGCGCCAGATCCTCGCCTCGCAGGAGAACAAGGCGCGCGGCGAGGCCGTCGCCGAGATGAAGCGCGACGGCATCGAGTACGAGGAGCGGATGGAGCGGCTGCAGGAGATCACCTACCCCAAGCCGCTGGAGGAGCTGCTCGGCCACGCCTACGACGTGTACCGCCGGGCGCACCCGTGGATCGGCGACCACCCGCTGCAGCCCAAGTCGGTGATCCGCGACCTGTACGAGCGCGCGATGACCTTCTCCGACTACGTCGGCTTCTACGAACTCGCCCGTACCGAGGGCATCGTGCTGCGCTACCTGGCCGGGGCCTACAAGGCGCTGGAGCAGACCGTCCCCGACGACCTCAAGACCGACGACCTCAAGGACGTCATCGCCTGGCTCGGCGAGCTGGTCCGCCAGGTCGACTCCAGCCTGCTGGACGAGTGGGAGCAGCTGGCCAACCCGACCACGCCGGAGGCCGCCGAGGTCAGGCTGGACGAGAAGCCGGCCCCGGTCACCGCCAACGCCCGCGCCTTCCGGGTGCTGGTGCGCAACGAGATGTTCCGCCGGGTGGAGCTCTGCGCGCTGGAGCACTACGAGGGGCTCGGCGAGCTGGACGGCGAGTACGGCTGGAACGCGGACCGCTGGGCGGACGCGATGGACGGGTACTGGGAGGAGTACGACGACCTCGGTACCGGGCCGAACGCCCGCGGGCCCAAGATGCTCCTGATCGAGGAGGACGAGGACGAGGGCGCCTGGCGGGTCCGGCAGATCTTCGACGACCCGAACGGGGACCACGACTGGGGCATCAGCGCCGAGGTCGACCTGTACGGCTCGGACGAGGAGGGCCGGGCGGTGCTGCGGGTCACCGCGGTGGACCGCCTGGGCGGCTGAACCCGCGCGGCCGGTCGCGCGGGACGCCGCGCGACCGGCGGTACCGTGCGGGGCCCGCGTCAGTTGCACCGGCCCGGCTGGCGGCGTCCTCCCGTCCGCGCGGGGCTCACATCCACAGGAAGGTCGAGCCGGCCGTGAAGGAGACGGCCCGGGTGGCCCGGTCGAGGGCCGGGTCCGGGGTGGCGCTGCCGGTGGTGCGGAGGTCGGCGTAGCGGGAGCTGGTGATGGTCAGGTAGTGGCCGACCACCTCGACCTGGCTGTCCGTCAGCGGCTTGGGGGTGGCGGGATTGCTCGACGGGCTCCCGGTGGGCTGCTGGCTCTGTGACGGCGCCGGCGACGGCTGCCCGCCCGGGCCCGGCGACTGGCCGGCCGCCGAGGAACTGGGCGAGGGCGAAAGGGACGGCGTGGGCGGGGGCCCGTCCGCAGTCTCCGGGGTGAGGAAGGTGATCGCGTCCGGGGTGTCCTTCAACGCGTTCAGCGCCTTGCGGGCGGACGCCTCGTCGGCGAACCGCAGCACCGTCAGGCTGGTGACCACCGACGGGTCCGCCTCGTTGAGGCCGACCGCGAGGAAGCTCTGGCAGCCCGTGTCGCGGAGCACGTCGTGGGTGCGGTCCTGGAGCGTCTCGGCGCAGTCGTCGCCCTCCCGGTCGGCGATCCGGCGGGCCTTGTAGCCGTCCTGCTCGACCGGCCGCTGGGGCGGGAAGTAGTGGTCCGCGGTGAAGGCCTCGGCCTCCGTCAACGGCTCGCCGGACGCCACGCCGCCGACCGGAAGCGTCTTGCCGACGTCGGAACTCGTCCGGCCGAGGCCGGGTATCAGGTCGCCCTTGCTGGAACTGGTGGCGATCCAGCCCGCCCCCGTGGCGGCCACCACCACCAGCGCGCACCACACCAGTACGGGACGGCGCCCTGCGCCCCGATGGGTGTGGGCGGACTTGCCCTCCTGCTGGCCTACCGGATGCGGATCGCGCTCCCCCTGCGTGGTCATGGCGGAGATTCTAAGCAGACGGACCCTCAATCGGCTGACTTCACCCGTCAACCTACACCAACCGTCCCCGACCCCACCGACCTGCCCTCTTCGTCAGGGATCGAAGAACCACGGCATTGTGACAACTCGCACACGCCCAATGGGCCATCTTGGTGGGTTCTCCCTAGCGCGAGCACGGGTTGTTTGGGCAGGATCAAGACCATGGATCTGCTCGACACCCTCACCGCCAAGGGCCTGCGCCGGGAACTCCCCACCAGGGACGAGGCGCTCGCAGTTCTCTCCACCACCGACGACGAGCTGCTGGACGTGGTCGCGGCAGCCGGCCGGGTACGCCGGCAGTGGTTCGGGCGCCGGGTCAAGCTCAACTACCTGGTGAACATGAAGAGCGGGCTCTGCCCGGAGGACTGCAGCTACTGTTCACAGCGGCTCGGCTCCAAGTCCGAGATCCTCAAGTACACCTGGCTGAAGCCGGAGCAGGCCGCCGAGGCCGCCGCCGCCGGGCTGGCCGGTGGTGCGAAGCGGGTCTGCCTGGTGGCCAGCGGGCGCGGTCCGACGGACCGTGACATCGAGCGGGTCGCCGACACCATCTCCGCGGTCAAGGAGGCCAACGAGAACGTCGAGGTCTGCGTCTGCCTCGGGCTGCTCTCCGACAACCAGGCCGAACGGCTGCGCGCGGCCGGTGCGGACGCGTACAACCACAACCTGAACACCTCCGAGGGCACCTACGGCGACATCGCCACCACCCACACCTATGCCGACCGGGTGGACACCGTCCAGAAGGCGCACGGCGCCGGTCTCTCGGCCTGCTCCGGTCTGATCGCGGGCATGGGCGAGAGCGACGAGGACCTGGTGGACGTGGTCTTCGCGCTGCGCGAGCTGGGTTCGGACTCGGTGCCGGTCAACTTCCTGATCCCGTTCGAGGGCACCCCGCTGGCCAAGACGTGGAACCTCACCCCGCAGCGCTGCCTGCGGATCCTCGCCATGGTCCGCTTCGTCTGCCCGGACGTCGAGGTCCGGATCGCCGGCGGCCGCGAGGTGCACCTGCGCACGCTGCAGCCGCTCGGTCTGCACATCGCCAACTCGATCTTCCTTGGTGACTACCTGACCAGCGAGGGGCAGGCCGGACAGGCCGACCTGGACATGATCAAGGACGCCGGCTTCGTGGTCGAGGGCGCCGACGAGGCGACCATGCCCCGGCACCGGGCCGACGTGGCGGGTGCGGGCTCCTGCGGTTCGGGCGGCGGTTGCCACCCGTGCGGCGACGCCACCGCCGACGTCGCCACCGACACCGCGGCCGACACGGTGGCCGGCAGCGCGGACGAGGCCCCCGCCGGCGCGGCGGACGAGGCCCGCACCGACCTGGTCCGGGTGCGGCGCCGCGGTGCCGGTACCGAGCTGGCGCCGAACGCCTGAGGCCGCACGACCATGGCACCCTTCTCCCCCGGCACCCCTCTCCCGGTCGACCGGCTCGTCGCGCTGGATCGGGCGCACGTCTGGCACCCGTACTCGCCGATGCCCGGCAAGGCCACCCCGTACGTCGTCGAGTCCGCCTCCGGGGTACGGCTGCGGCTCGCCGAACCGGCGGGCGGGCACCGCGAGTTGGTCGACGGCATGTCCTCCTGGTGGGCCGCGATCCACGGCTACGGCCACCCCGAGCTGGACCAGGCCGTCCGCGACCAGCTCGGCCGGATGAGCCATGTGATGTTCGGCGGGCTCACCCACGAGCCCGCCGTCCGGCTGGCCGCCAGGCTGGTCGAGATCACTCCCGAACCGCTGCAGCACGTCTTCCTGGCCGACTCGGGCTCGGTGTCCGTCGAGGTCGCGATGAAGATGTGCCTGCAGTACTGGCAGTCGATCGGCCGTCCGGAGAAGCGGCGGCTGCTCACCTGGCGCGGCGGCTACCACGGCGACACCTTCCACCCCATGTCGGTCTGCGACCCCGAGGGCGGGATGCACCAGCTGTGGGGCGGGGTGCTGCCGCGCCAGCTGTTCGTCGGCGAGCCCCCGGCCGGCTTCGACGCCCCGCTGGACGCCGGCTACGCGGCCGAGCTGGACGAGCTGATCGAGCGTGAGGCCGACGAGCTGGCCGCGGTGATCGTGGAACCGGTGGTCCAGGGCGCGGGCGGGATGCGCTTCCACTCCCCCGAGTACTTGCGGCTGCTGCGCGAACTGTGCGACCGGCACGGCGTTCTGCTGGTCTTCGACGAGATCGCCACCGGCTTCGGCCGCACCGGCGCGCTGTTCGCCGCCGAGCACGCCGGGATCTCCCCCGATGTGATGTGCCTGGGCAAGGCCATCACCGGCGGCTACCTGACCCTGGCCGCCACCCTGTGCACCGGCGAGGTCGCGAACGGCATCAGCAGGGGCGAGGTGCCGGTGCTGGCCCACGGACCTACCTTCATGGGCAATCCGCTGGCCGCCGCCGTCGCGAACGCCTCGATCGACCTGCTGCTGCGTCAGGACTGGCAGCAGGAGGTCAAGCGGATCGAGACCGGCCTGCGGGACTCGCTCGCGGGCGCGGCCGGGGTACCCGGCGTACGCGACGTGCGGGTGCTCGGCGCGATCGGCGTGGTGCAGCTGGACCACCCGGTCGACATGGCCGCGGCCACCGAGGCCGCCGTCCGCGAGGGCGTCTGGCTGCGGCCGTTCCGCGACCTGATCTACACCATGCCCCCGTACATCACCGGGGACGAGGACCTGGCGCGGATCGGCGCCGCAGTGACCGCCGCGGCGGTGGCGGGATGAACGGCGACGAGGCGGCCAACGGCACGGAGAGCACGGAGAGCAGCGGCATGAGCGGCATCGACGGCGTCCTGTTCGTCACCGGCACCGGCACCGAGGTCGGGAAGACCGTCGCCACCGCGGCCGTCGCGGCGCTGGCGCTGGCCGCCGGATGCACCGTGGCGGTGCTCAAGCCGGGCCAGACCGGGGTCGGCCCGGACGAGGCCGGCGACGTGGACGAGGTCTGCCGCCTGGCGGGCCCCGTCCACCGGGTCGAACTCGCCCGTTACCCCGAGCCGTTGGCACCCGACACCGCCGCCCGGCGGTCCGGGCTGCCCACGGTCGGCCCCAAGCGGGTGGCCGAGACCGTGGTCGAACTCGCCGAACAGTACGACCTGGTGCTCGTCGAGGGCGCGGGCGGCCTGCTCGTCCGCTACGACGAGGAGGGCCACACACTCGCCGACATGGCCCTCGCCACGGCCGAACTCGGCCTGCGGCCCGCGGTGTTGCTGGTCGCGGCGGCCGGACTCGGCACCCTGAACGTCACCGCGCTCAGCGCCGAGGCACTGCGCGCCCGCCGCCTGGACCTGGCCGGTGTGGTGGTCGGGTGCTGGCCCGCCGAGCCGGACCTGGCCTCCTGCTGCAACCTCGCCGACCTGCCGGCCTCGGCCGGCGCGCCGCTGCTCGGCGTACTCCCCGAGGGCATCACCGGCAGCCCCGAAACCCCCTTCCAGCACTCCGCCCGGATCTCGCTCGCGCCCGCCCTCGGCGGCACCTGGGACGCGGCGGCGTTCACCGCCGGGCACCGGATCGATTTCTGACGGCCCGCCGATCTGCGCCGTTCGCCCTCCCGCCGTTCTTACCGCGGGAGGGCGAACGGCTTCCGGCTCGGCCTGCGTCAGACCAGTGCTCCCGCCAGCAGCTCCGCCGCCTTGGCGACCAGCAGGTCGTCAGCCGGTGCGTCGGCCACGTGCCTGGTCGTCAGTACGCAGAGCAGGATCGGGGCCCGGTCCTGCGGCCAGGCGATGCCCACGTCGTTGTTGGTGCCGTACTTCCCGGCACCGGTCTTGTCCGCCAGCGCCCAGTCGGCGGGCAGACCGGCCCGCAAGCGCTGCCCGCCGGTCGTGTTGGCCAGCAGCCATCCGGTCAGTCGGTCCCTGGAGCGGGCCGCGAGGGCGTCGCCGAGCGTCAGGCTCGCGTAGGTCCGACCGATGGCGCGCGGGCTGGTGGTGTCCTCGACCCGCCACGGCTCGGCCGAGTCCAGCTCGGGTTCCCAGCGGTCGAGCCTGGTCGTCGTGTCGCCGACGGTCCGACAGAACCTGGTGATCGCGGTGGGACCGCCGAGTTCGCGCAGCAGCAGGTTTCCCACGGCGTTGTCGCTGTAGCTGATCGCGGCGGCGCACAGGTCGGCGACGGTCATGCCGTCAGCGAGGTGCTCCGGCCGACCGGTGACCGGCGCGTAGCCCGAGTCGGTGACGTCCTTCTCGGTGTACCGGATGCGCCTGGCGAGGTGGTCCCCGCTCTGGGCGAAGTCCCGCAGCAGCGCCGCGGCGGCGAGCGGCTTCCACACCGAGCAGATCGGGAAGCGCTCGTCCGCGCGGTACTCGACGGTCTCGCCGGTGGCCTCGTTGCGGGCGAACACCCCGAGCCGGGCGGCGTGTTCGAGTTCGAGCTCGCGCAGGCGCCCCGCGATCCCGTCCGCGTCCCGCGGCGCCGCCTCCGCTCCGCCGCCCGTGGAGACGACCGCGGTGAGAGCCGCCGCGGCCCCAACGGCGAGGAACTTCCGCCGGACGGGTCGGACTTGTGAGGATTTCTGCATCAGACCTTCCTCCGTGACGTCACAGGGACTTCTCCTTGCACTCACGCCATCGGGGCCATCGGCAGTTCCGCGTCCGCCGTCCGCCCGGAGTTCCGAGCGGAGTTCCGAGCGGACGGCGGACGGCGGGGACGGGTCAGCGGGCGCTGCCGAGGTTCCGGTCGGCCTCGGCACCGGCGAGCATGAGCGTGGTCTCCTCGATCCGGCGGAAGCGTCCGTCGGGCGCGAACTCCCCGAAGAGGTAGACCTCCATGCGCACGGTGGACCCGTCGGTCTTCGTCACGTCGACGGTGTGCCGGTCCGCGTACCGGTCACCGTCGACGAGCTCCTCGTGCACGGTGATGGAGCCGCCGGCCACCACCTGGCGCAGGTGGTCGATGTGGGTGAGGAACCCGGCGCGGTCGTCCCAGCGGCCATCGGTGCGCTGACGGTAGTCCGGGGCGAAGTGCCGGTCCGCGGCCTGGTGCAGATCCAGCGCGGGGTTGAAGAGCAGGTCGGTCAGCGCGGTCGCGATGTCGGTACGGGACATGGTGTTTCTCCGTTCATGCGGCGAGATGCGTGCCTCATGCACGCTTCTGGAGGAGCGTATCACTCGGGTGCGTGCGCGTTGCACGCTATTCTGGAGACGTGGCTACCAATGACGCAGGACTGAACGACACGGGACACGAGATCGCCGACGCGCTGGGGCTACTCCTGAGGCGGACCACGCGCGCCCGCCTCTACCACCAGCTGACCGAGGGCCTGGGCGAGGCGGTCGACGAGCTCACTTACCCGGTCCTCAGCGGCCTGGCCCGCACCGGACCCATCAGTGCCGCCGACCTCGCCCGTGAAGCCGGTCTCGACCGCTCCAACGTGACCCGGCGCGCCGACCGCCTCGAACAGGCCGGTCTGCTGCGGCGCGAACCCGACCCCGCCGACCGTCGCGCCACCCTGCTCGTCCTGACCGAGCAGGGCCACCGCATCGTACGGACCACCCGGCAGCGGCTGGCCACCCGGATCGAGGCCTCCCTCGACGCCTGGCCGGCCGAGGAGGCACGGACGTTCGCCCGCCTCCTCCAGCGCTTCGTCGAGGAGGGTCCCTTCGCCCCCTGACAGGGCGCCGCCGGCAGCCCGATGCCCGGTCCCGGCAGGACGGTGCCCGGTCCCGGCAGGACGGACCCGCCCTTGCCGCCACGCCCGGCCGGCCGGCCACACAGGAACGCTCCGGCCGGACGCCCCGCACGGGCCCGGCGCCTCACCCTCGGGCGCCGCCGTGTCCGTTCCGGGCATCGGCGATCCGGGCGGGGACCGTGCCGAGCCACCAGGCAGGGTCGGCGGTGTGGTCGGTGGTGCGTCCGTCGCGGTGGACGTAGTGACGCACGTCCCGGCCCGTCTCGGCGAACTCGCCGTTCAGCGCCCGCTCCAGCCACTCCGCGCCGAAGCGGAAGACCTCGGCGGCCACCCCGCCCAGCGGGTGGAACTCGTTCTCGTAGACCCGCAGTTCCTTCGGGGCGGCGATCCGCTCGAAGCTCTCGATCGCCTGCTCCAGCGGGGTGAGCTCATCGAACTCACCGATGCCGTACAGGACCGGGCACTCGATGCTCCCGACCAGGTCGCCGAGCGGCATCCGCTCAGCGAGGTCGCGGTCGAAGGCCTGCTCGTCGGTGTAGCCGGCCATGTACATGTAGTTGTTCTTGAAGGTCGGCTGCGCCCCCTCGAAGATGGTCCGAAAGTCGCCGGTCACCGCCTCGAAGGCGGCCAGTGCCGCCAGGCGCCGGTCGGTGGCGGCCGCCCGCGAACCCCAGTATCCGCTCATGCTGATGCCGAACATGCCGATCCGGGCCGGATCGACCTCAGGCAGGGCGACCAGGTGGTCGAGGTAACGGCCGATCGCGCGCTCGTAGTTGGCCAGGTCGACAGCAAGGCCGTTCGCTCGGCTCTCGCCCTGCCCCGGACCCTCGATCGAGAGCGCGACCATGCCGCGCGAGGTGTAGTAGCGCTCCGCGGCGTAGATGTAGTCCTCCTTGATCATGTCCATCCCGGGGCCGAGAATGACCGCCGGCGCGCCCTTGACCTCCCCCGCCGGGAGGTGCAGCAGTCCGTGGATGCGGCCGCCCTCGAAGTCGAGGACCACTCGGCGGACCCGTCCGCCACGCAGGGCGCCGAGCCGCTCGACGCAGTGGTTGGCGTGCTCGCGCATCGCGGCCTTGCGCGGGTCGGACGCGTCGAAGACCGAGTACTGGGCCCGGCCCCACATCACCGCGGCCCGGACGTACAGGTCGGCGGCCGTCTGCGCGAAGCCTCCCCGCTCATGGTGCGCGGCGCGTTCCTCGGCCTGCCCGGCCACGGTGGCCCACGCCTTGGGAAGCATGGCACCGCTCTTGACCAGGGCGAAGACCTTGTCGAAGTCCGTGTGGTCGTGGCCGAGCTGCTCAAGGGTGCCCTTGGCTTCGGGGTGCAGCGCGTCGAAGCCGCCCTGGGCGAGCGCGATGTCCAGGGCCCAGCTCTGGCCGGTCGAACGAACGGTCACGGCAGCCGTCCTCTCATGGGGTGTGCGGAGTACGTCCGACGCACTCCGGCACTCAGCAGTTCGCTAAGTACTTAATCAATAAGTACTTAGGCTAAGCTCGTTGTCAACCCGCACGAACCCGCGCCGATACCGGACCCACCACCACTGATCCATCCGACGGGAGAGCCGCAGATGACCCAACCCTCGGCCGCCACAGCCCGCGAGCAGGCCCTGGACCAACTCGCCCGCGCCGCCTACAGCCTCAGCGCCGCCGATGCGCGTCTGCGCGGACGCGCCACCCGCACCCCCGGCGCGCTCTCACTCACCCACGCCCGCGCACTACGGGTGCTCGCCGAAACCGGCCCGCTCTCGATCAACCAACTGGCCGCCGGCACCGAGACCACCGGAGCCGCCACCACCCAACTGGTCAACGGACTCGTCGCGGCCGGCTACGTCACCCGCGAACGCCGGCCGGACGACAAGCGGTCAACCCTGGTCGCCCTCACCGACGCCGGCCGCGCCCGCCACCGGGAACGCCAGGACGGCCTGCTCCAGGCCCTGCACACCGCACTCGCCCACCACGACGACGAAGCCCTGGGCACCACCACCGACGTACTGCGCCGACTCGTCGCCATCTACGACCAGCTGTGAAGGCGGACGGTTCCCGCGCCGCCGGCGGCAGGCCCCCGGACACCCGCCCGCCCCGGGCGCAGCGCGGAACCGGCCCCGTCGCCACTCCCCCGCCCGGGGCGGCGCGGCAGCTCGTGATGCCGTCGGGCCATACCGCCGACCCAGCGGACGCGACCCTCCTGGAAAGCCGAACTCCCTTTGCCGTCGAATGAGTTCTTCGACATCAGGTGCGTCCTTTGCCGGCAGGTGGGTTCAGTGGTCCTGCGCGGGCACCGCGGGCGCCCCGTCGAGCCGCCACACCGTGGTCCTCTTCACCGCCCGGTCCTCCAGGTCCGCCATCACCGGCACCTCGTAGGCGGCGAGGGCCCGGAACCGTTCCCTGGGCAGATACGCCCGGCCCGGGTCGCCGACCAGCACCAGCGCTCCCCGGGCGTGCGCGCGCTCCAGGAACGGCAGGAAGCGGGCGGCCATCGCACGCTCGTAGAACACGTCCCCGGCCAGCACCACGTCGGCGCCCGCACCGTCACCGTCCAGCAGGTCGGCACACTCGGCGGTGACCGTGACGCCGTTCGCCTCGGCGTTCAGCGCGACGGCGGCCACCGCGTAGTCGTCGATCTCCGCGGCCCGCACCGAGGTTGCCCCGCTCAGGGCCGCCGCGATGGCGACCACGCCCGAACCGGCGGCAACATCCAGCACCCGCGTGCCCGCCACCGCCTCCGGGTGGTCAAGCACATAGCGGGCGACCGCGACTCCCCCGGCCCACGCGAACGCCCAGAACGGGGGCGGCAGTCCGGCCTCGCCCTTCGCCGCCTCGGTCCGCTCCCAGAGTTCGATGGCCTCCTCAGCCTGGTGCAACCGGATCTCCGGCACGAACGGGACGGGGCCGAGGCTGGTCTGCTCCAACACGAAGGCCTCACCGGCCCCGGTGGTTGCGGTGGCACCGGACATGGCGCTCCCCTCTGCTCACAGCGGCAAGTGAACAGACCTTACCGCTGCGGCAGGTGGCCCGGCCGGGCCCGACCCGCTCGCCCAAGATGCACACCCGACCCTCACCCGGTATGTACCGTTTCGATACCGAAGCCACTATGAGCTGGGGAAATGCTCGCCAGAGCGGTGACCGGCGAGTAGCATCCGGCTCACGCCCTCCGGCGCCGTAACCCCGTGTCGCGCCGTCCGGTCGGCGGATGCTCGCGGGACGGTCGGGGGTCTGCGCGCACGGCACCGCGCGCCAGAGCTGTCGCGCGTACGCGGAAGGGCAGGGACTTGGCAGGTCGGCTCACCGTGGGGGACTCCTCCCTGCTGCGACGGATCAACGCGGCGGTCACGCTGCGCACGCTGCGAGGCGGCCGGCCGGTCACGCTCACCCAACTCGTCGGCGACACCGGCCTGTCCCGGCCGACCGTCGAGGGGGTGGTCGAGGGCCTGATCGAGTCCGGCCTGGTCGCCGAGGTCGACCACACCCCCGCCAAGGCGCCGCCGGGCACCCGGCAACGCGGCCGCCCGGCCCGCTGGTTCCGCTTCCGCGCCGAAGCCGGACATGTGCTGGGCATCGAGATCGGCGTGCACGGCATCCGGGTGGTGGTCGCCGACCTGACCGGCCAGCTGCTCGGCACCGCGGCCAGAAGGGTCGACGAGGCCCTGGACGCCGACGAGCGGCTCGGCGCGGTGCGCGCGATCGTCGCCGAGATCCTGCGCGGCACCGGCGTCGCCCGCGACAGCCTCTGGGCGGTCGCCGTCGGCAGCCCCGGCATCGTGGACCGCGAGGGCACCATCCGACTCGGCACCGCGATGCCGGGATGGACCGGCCTGGACCTCGGCGCCCGGCTGCGCCGCTCCTTCCGCTGCCCGGTGATCATCGAGAACGACGCCAACCTGGCCGCCATCGCCGAACACTGGCAGGGCGCCGCCGTCGGCAAGGGCGACGTGGTCTTCGTGATGGCCGGGCTCAGCCCGGGCGCGGGTTCGCTGATCAACGGCAAGCTGCACCGGGGCTTCGGCGGTGCGGCCGGCGAGATCGGCGCGCTGCACCTGCTCGGCCAGGAGGCCGCGCCCGAGCGGCTGCTGTCCACCACCGGCAAACCGCTGGACCCGCTGGACGAGGCGGCGGTGGCCCGGGTGCTGCGACTGGCACGGGAGGGCGACGAGGTCGCCCGGGTGGCGATGGACCGGTTCCTGCGGCGGCTGGTGCACGACGTCGCGGCCCTGGTGCTGGCCCTGGACCCGGAGTTGGTGGTGGTCGGCGGCTGGGCGGCCGGCCTGGACGGCGTACTGGAGCCGCTGCGCGAGCAGTTGGCGCTCTACTGCCTGCGCGCGCCGGAGGTGGCGCTGGCGGCACTCGGCGAGGAGGTGGTCGCGATGGGGGCCCTGCGGGTCGCGCTCGACCACGTCGAGGAACAGCTCTTCGCGGTCGACCCGCCGGGGGCCGGTGCGCGGTAGGGGCGTTGCCCGGCCGCCGGGCCGGACATGCCAGGGCCACGCGTGGCCGGGAACCCGTCAGGCCCGGTCGGCCGAAGTCCCCTGCCGCTTCGCGTAGTTCACCGCACCCCCGGGGGTTCACCGGCTGCCTCCGGGACGCGTGTGCTTCGGCACTGCTCAGGAGGCGGTGCGGATCGCGCCCGCCTGGACCGGGGTGACCTCGACCTTGCCCATCTCGCCGAAGGTGAGCTTGCAGGTGTCCGCCCGGTAGGTGGAGAGCGCGAGGGCGACCAGCCGGCCCGCCACCGCGTACTGGATGGTGACCACCAGGACCGGGGTGCCGGGCGGGCGCTCCAGCAGGGCGGCCTCCTCGGCCTCGGCGACGCCGAGTTCGACCGAGCGGGACTCACCGTCCACACCGAGCCGCTCCAGCTGCCGGAGCACCGACTTCGCCCGGTCCTGCTCGGCGGTACCGCCGACCACGCGCGGAACGGCGGGCAGGTGCGGAACGGCCGACTCCGGCACGTGCAGCGACTCGGCGGCCATCGTCCGCCCCTGCACCACCCGCAGCCGGCGCACGGTGTGCACCGTCTCACCCGCCGGGATGCCGAGCGCCAGGGCCAGCTGGGCGGAGGCGGGGGCGCTCACACAGTCCACGGTGCGCCAGGTCGAGCCACCGGCGGATCCGGGACCGTTCTCGGCCGGGCCGCCGACCGGACTGCCGACCGGGATGCCGACACGGGGCGCGGCGATCAGGGTGCCGATGCCGCGCCGGCGGACCAGTCGGCCCTCCAGCTCCAGCTGGTCAAGCGCCTGCCGGAGGGTGGCGCGGGCCACGCCGAACCGGGCGGACAGCTCACGCTCGTTCGGGATGACCTGACCGGTGGAGAACTCCGCCTCGATGGTACGGAGCAGCACCGTGCGCAGGTGCCAGTACTTGGGCTCCGGTGCTGCCGCCGGCTGTCCTTGCCCCACCGTGTCCTCCGCCCTGAAGGACCTCACAGCGACCCCGTGCCCGGTGTTGTGGCAGGTGGGAGGGGCAGGCTTTATCAGTCCTTCTTTATTAAAGGTCTTTGCAGTAAGCGACCCTAGGGGCGCCCGGAGAGATGGTCAAGACCAATGCAACCGCACACGTCCTTCTCATCGGACCCCCATCCGGGCCGGTGCGGCCGGGCGCGGTCGCTCGCTGCGACGGAGGCCGGACGGATACCCTTCCCCGGTGATCGTGGTGACGAGTGTGAATGTGAACGGCATCCGGGCTGCTGCCAAGAAGGGCTTCCTGGAGTGGCTGGCGGCCACCGAGGCGGATGTGGTCTGCCTGCAGGAGGTGCGCTCCGAGCCGGAGCAGCTGCCCGCCGAACTGCGTGACCTGTCCGGCTGGCACGCCCTCTGGGCACCGGCCGCCGCCAAGGGCCGGGCCGGGGTGGCCGTGCTCTCCCGGCGGGCTCCGGAGCGTACGGTGATCGGCTTCAGCTCGGCGGAGTTCGACAGCTCGGGCCGCTACGCCGAGATCGACCTGCCGGGGCTGACGGTGGCCAGCCTCTACCTCCCGTCCGGCGAGGTCGGCACCGAGCGCCAGGAGGAGAAGGAACGCTTCATGGCGGAGTTCCTCGTCCACCTGGTCCAGCTGCGCGAGCGGGCCGCGGAGGACGGCCGCGAGGTCGTGGTCTGCGGCGACTGGAACATCGCCCACCAGCCCGCCGACCTGAAGAACTGGAAGGCCAACCAGAAGAACGCCGGCTTCCTCCCGGAGGAACGCGCCTGGCTGACCCGGGTCCTGGACGAGGCCGGCTACGTCGACGTGGTCCGCCGCCTGCACCCCGACCAGGACGGCCCGTACAGCTGGTGGTCCTACCGGGGCCGGGCCTTCGACAACGACAGCGGCTGGAGGATTGATTATCTGATGGTCAGTCAGATACTCGCGGCCACCTGCATCGAGGCCTACGTCGAGCGGCCCGCCTCGCACGCCGAGCGCTGGTCCGACCACGCACCCGTCACAGCAGTTTTCGACTTCGGCCAACTCCACTAGCACTGGCGGAAGATAGAGCGGCCAGGTGAGACCCCCTCAGTCAAACCGCATCCGGTCGGGGCCGAAACAAAGCGTTTGCCTGCCCGTCAGAGCATCCGCACACCACGCGGTGGAAGGTCTCACCGTGTGGTGTGGAGAGGCCGGACGCAGGTCAAGGAAACGACTCGATTTGTAGAAGTCGGATGAGCCAGCCTCAGGCGCCGGCCCGGATCCCGCAAAAGGACGTGGGGGCGAAGGCCAACGTGAAGCGCCTGCTTCAGCGCCGCTCGAGGATCGCTGCCGCAGGCGTGACCGGTGGAGGGATCGCCGAACAGGCGGGAGTACGTGGGGCAGCATCGCCCTCCTGCGGGTTGCCAGTCGCCGCCAACACCGTGGTGGTGGCCACCGGCGCTCGCTACCGACGGCTGACCGCCCGCGGCATCGAGCGGTTCGAGGGACTTGGGGTCCACTACGCCGCCACCCTCTGGGAGGCACGGACCTGCCGTCTTGACACGGTGGCCGTCGTCGGCGGCGGCAACTCTGCCGGCCAAGCAGCCCTGTTCCTGGCACGCGAGTCGCCCGCCGTGCATCTGCTGGTCCGCGGCGAAGACCTGGGCCACAACATGTCCCGCTATCTGATCGACCGGATCGAGCAGAACCCGCGGATCCATGTCCGGCTGCATACCGAGGTCCAAGAGGTCACCGGCGAGGACCGGGTCGAAGCCGTCGTCGTCCGGGACAACCGCACCCGCGAGCAGCAGGTGCTGGAGGCCCGTGCCCTCTTCGTCTTCATCGGCGCGCGCCCTGCCACCTCCTGGCTCGTCGGCGCCGTCACTCTGGACCCGCGTGGCTTCATTCCGACCGGGCAGGACGTGGCCCATGTGGCAGCGGACCTCTGGAATCCCCTGGGCCGCGCCCCACTCGCCCTGGAGACCGGCCTGCCCGGGGTCTTCGCCGTCGGCGACGTCCGCAGCGGCTCGGTCAAGCGGGTGGCCTCCGCAGTAGGCGAGGGCGCCATGGCCGTCCGCCTGGCCCACGAGCACCTCGAGGAGGTGAGACCACCCGCCACCCGATGACCTCAGCTCATCCATCGAGCGAGAAAGGAAAAATGCCATGCCCGTCATGGGTGTTCCCAAGTTCGAACGCTTCTTCCGCGCAGCCGCCGGCCTCGATGTCCACAAGAACGACCTCAAGCGCTACAACGACTTTGTGGACGCCAAGCTCTACGACCTCTTTCTCATCGGCGCGGCCAATGCCAAGGCCAACAACCGGGACATCATCGAGCCGCAGGACCTCCCCGTCACCAAAGGCCTGCAGGAGAGCATCCACGCCTTCAACAAGCTGGAGGAGGGCATCGAACTCCGCCCATTGCTCGACCAGCTAGCCGCCCGCCCAGCCCTCGGCATGGAGGCCGCCGAGGACACCCAGCAGCGGCTGCCCGTCCTGGCCGGCGGCCTCAGCGTCACCCTCGCCCGCGCCCTCAAAACCATCGCCCGCGACACCCGCCGCCCCTCCACGGACCAGTGGGATGAGGCCTTCGAACTCTTCGACCTGCTGATCTGAGCGGGGCATCCACCAGACCGGCGGTTCCGCTGGCCCTGCCGGTCCCCCGCGCGTACCGGAGACGATCAGCAAGACATCCCCCGCAAGTACCAATAGCCCTGACTTACCGATACCGCCGGTCGGCCTCGCCCGAGTGCTGCTGGGGATTCTTGGAAACGACCGGTGTTGCTCCTCGCCTCACTTGATTCAGTTCTCAACGACTTGGGAGGGTTGGCAGGTACCACGCCAGCGACAACCGGTGCTGCGAGGCGGTCAGGTGCAGCCCGTGCTCGCGGCCCTGCTCAAGGCTGTACGAGGCTCTTCCGGGCGGGCTTACGCCTCTTCCGCGGGAACGGCCGGCCGTGCCGCGTAGCGGCTGCGCATCGCGTCGCTGGCTGCGGGGCCCGCGGCGAAGACGTAGGCGGTGCTGTCGTCGAGTCGGCGGCCGGTTTTGGCGTCGACGACGACGGGCTCGACTTCCTCACCGCTGCGCGCGTCGACGAGGATCATGCTGCGCTCCGTCGGCCTGAGGCGGGCATTGCCCCACGCGGCCAGGGCGACGATCACCGGGCGCAGCGAGCGCCCGAGTTCGGTGAGTACGTACTCGTGCCGGACGGGGCTGGTCTGGTATGGCCGGCGCTCCAGCAGACCGTCCGCGACCAGGGTCTTCAGCCGGGTGGTGAGCATGCTGGAGGAGATGCCCAGGCTCTCCTGGAACTGGTCGAAGCGGGTGTAGCCGTCGAAGGCGTCGTGGAGGATCAGCAGTGTCCACCACTCGCCGACGTGTTCCACCGTCGTGGACAGTGGGCACTCCCGGTCCTCCAGCCTGATCCGGCTTGCCAAGGCGACCATCCCCTCAGTTACTGCTAAAGTCGAAGTTAGTAGCTTCTATTTTAGCAGTAGGGGCGGGGGGGGTGGCGCCATGACTACCCGCACCCGGGAACGGAGCACACCGTGACCACATCCATCAGCGAATCCCTCGAAGGCCAACGCGCTCTGGTCACCGGCGGCACCAAGGGCACCGGAGCCGCCATCGCCCGACGGCTCGCCGAGGCCGGCGCGACCGTACTGGTCACCGCCCGCAGCCGCCCCGACGACGTCGAGGAGAAGACCTTCATCACCGCCCACCTGTCCACCGCCCAGGGCGCCGCCCAGGTCGCCTCCGAGGTGGAAGCCCGCGTGGGAGCCGTCGACATCCTGGTCAACACCCTCGGCGGCTCCGAGGCACCGGCAGGAGGATTCGCCGCGCTCGGCGAGGACGACTGGGCCAGGGAACCGAACACGAACCTGCTGGCCGCCGTCCGACTGGACCGCGCCCTCCTGCCGCACATGATCGCCACGGGCAAGGGCGCGGTCGTGCACGTCACCTCGATCCAGCGCCGCATGCCGCTGTGGAACGGCACCCTGGCCTACGCCGCTGCCAAGGCCGCCCTGACCACGTACAGCAAGGGCCTGGCCAACCAGGTCGCCCCGCACGGCGTCCGCGTCAACACCGTCTCACCCGGCTTCGTCCAGACCTCGGCCGCCGACAACCTCGTCGCCCGGATCGCCCACGACGCCGGCATCAGTCAGGAAGCGGCGCTGGGCCGGCCCATGGACTCCCTGGGCGGCACCCCGCTCGGCCGTCCCAACCGGCCCGAGGAAGTCGCCGAGCTCGTCGCCTTCCTCGTTTCCGACCGCGCCTCGGCCATCGTCGGCGCCGAACACGTCATCGACGGCGGCACCACCCCCACCGTCTGAACCCGCCACCACCATCAGGAGCGTCATGCACGGCAACCAGCCCCGGACCATCACCCCGGACGACCTGCCCGAGGTGATCACCCGCTACCTCACAGCGCACCGCGCCCATGACACCGGCACCGCGATCACGACGTTCACCGACGACGCCACAGTGATCGACGACGGCAACACCTACCGGGGCAGCGCCGCGATTGAGCAGTGGCTGGACCGATCCGCCACCGAATTCACCTACACCATCCACCTCACGAACGCTCAGGAGGCCGACACGGCCCACTACATCGCCACACACCACCTCGAAGGCAACTTCCCCGGCGGCACCATCGATCTCCGCTATCGGTTCACGCTGCGCGACGACCTCATCGAACACCTCTCCATCGAACCCTGAGACCGCTCCCATGTGCCCACCCAGCCATCCGATCAAGAGCCAGCCGTCGAGTTCGGCATCCACCCGCAGACCAGCACGTGCACGCCTGAGGAATCAAGGCGAGCAACTCCGGGGCCATCCTCAGCACAGGGTGAGGAGATTCAAAGATCCCCATCAGTGCAACAGGTCGAACGCCCCGAAGTGCGCTGGCCGCTCCCAGGACGCCGCCACCGCCCGGGCGCCCCGCGCACCGGCACGGGCTTGGAGCGCATCGAAGGCGAGCCGCCAGTCCTCCCAGACCACGAGTTCCCCGTCCAGCCCGATGCCCTCCGGCAGCTGGGCGAGCGCGGTGTCCCGGATCTCAGGGAACGCACCGGACAGGCCGGTGCCAAGGCGGGAACGCACGCACCACCACCTGGTGCGCGTGCACCTCCAGCCCCCAGCGATAGCCGTCCCACTTCGGTTCAGCTGCCTGCCCCGCGCGCAGCTCGGGACTGTTCACCGCTACGGTCAACATCGGGTCCGGCAGCGACCAGTCCATGCCCGACATCTACTACCCCGCTGCGCGTCCCGCTCCAGGCGCAGCGACCGCCACAGGCGGGACTATCACGATCTAGGTGTACGGCACCTGGTTGGCCTAGGTGTTGATCTTCGTGGTGGGTGTGGGCCGGGTGGCCTACGTCCGTCCGGCTGACAGGCGCCCGTCGAAGGCGATGTCGAAGGCGTTGAGGGCGGCCATCCAGCGGCTGCTCCAGCGAGCGCTGGCGGCCGCGTCCGGTGGGGTCGAGGGCGAGGGTGGCCAGGTAGAGCCGTTTGAGGGCGGCCTGGCCGTTGGGGAAGTGGCCGCAGGCGCCGGCGGCCCTGCGGTAGCGGGAGTTCAGGCTCTCGATGGCGTTGGTGGTGCATATGATCTTGCGGATCTCGTCGTCGAAGGCGAGGAAGGGACCATCTGCGGCTAAGCCTTCTCCCACAGTCGCACGACGGCTGGGTAGTTCGCCTGCCAGGCGGCCGTGAAGTCGGCGAAGCGGTCCCCGGGCCGCTGCTGGTCGTCATGTCGTAGACCTCGGCCACGTGGGCGACGATCTCGCCGCTGGTCAGGCCTTTCGCGGTCAGCGAGACCACAAGGTTGTCCAGGCCCTCGGTGCGGCGTGCGTGCCGGGGCACGACCTTGGGGTCGAACGTGCCGGCCCGGTCCCTGGGCGCCTCGAGTGTGACCGGTCCGGCTTCGGTCATCACGGTCTTCATCCGGTGGCCGTTGCGCGCGTTGCCGCCGTTGCGCACCGAGCGGCCCGGCTCCGCGGTCGAGGCCAGGTGTTCGTCCATCTCGGCCTCCAGGGCTTCCTGGAGCAAGTGCCGAGTCAGCTGCTGCAGCAGCCCGCCATCACCGAGCAGCTGCTCCCGCCGGCCCTGGCCTGCTCGGTCGCCAGCCCGGCGACCGAGGCCACCACATCCGACGCACCCGTACTCGTCCTCGGACCCATGCCCAAGGCATCGGCAGTTTCCGGCTCCGACGAAACCGACCCGTCAGGAACCGACCCGATCTGCTGATCCGTCAGCGAGCTCATCAGTGTCTCCCTTGAACAGGGTGTCCACCTGATTCATGACACTCCCTTTGCGGTGGCTCCCGACCCTGTCAGGCAGGCCGGTTGTTCGCCGGAGTGGTTTGCGGACTGCCCGGATCAGGGTCGGGCAGTGGCCAGTTGGGGTGGGTGAGGTGGTGGCGCAGGGCGTCGAGCCGGGCGAGGTGGTGGTCGAGGGCGGCGTTGACGCTGCTCGTGGTGGCGGCCACTCGGGCTTCGAGGTCGTGGATCCGGTCCAGGAGGTCCTGCCAGCGCCTTTCGGCGGCGGAGACGGGGTCAGGCGCGGCGTCGGTCGCTGTCATCGCGGAGCTGGGTGGTGTGGTGGGTGAGGGCGTCGAGGCGGGTGGCGAGGTCGCTCTGGCCGGTGCCGAGGTGGGGGCGGATGGCGGCGAGGGGCTCTATGAGGTCGGCGGGGTCGGTGGCGCCGAGGGCGGCGGTCAGGGCGGCCTGGGCAGGACGGGCGCCGGGAGCGAGTGCGGCCGTGGTGATCTGGGCGGCGAGGACCCGCAGCTCGGCGGCGTTGTCGCGGGCCCAGGCGGTGACCGATCGGTCGGCGGCCCGCCGGTCGCGGGCGGCCTTGACCCGTTCGGCGCCGGTACCGGACCGCGAAGCGTCGCCGGCGGCGGGCTTGAGGCGCAGGTAGCGGTTCTCGGCGGCCTGGCGGCTGGCGACGCCCATCGGGTGGGCGAGGTCGGCCCAGGTGGCGCCGGCCTCCCGGGCGCTCTCCACCAGGCCGGCTTCCCAGCCGGCGAGCTGGCCGCGCAGTTCGCGCAGCAGGACGAGTGCGGCCAGGGCCTGCTCGGGGCCTTCATGCTCGTCAGGGGCGGTCGGGGGCTGGGACGCGGGGCTCTGGGCGGTGCGGACGGCGTCGTCGATGGCGGCCAGCGCCGCCGCGGCCGCCAGGAACGAGGCGGGCCCGGCTGGCGGGGAGGCGTCGGGGGCGGCTCTGCGGGACTTCTCACTCATGCAGTCACTCTATAGGCGACATAGCAACTTGTCATCGGATGGATGACGCGCTAGAAAGGAGTCAGGTGAAGCGCACTGGCACCCATTCGATCAGTGGAGGTGTTTCGCAATGCTGCTGCGCACTGACCCGTTCCGCGAGCTGGACCGGCTGACCCAGCAGTTCCTCAACACGACCGGCACCTGGTCGCGTCCGACGCCGATGCCGCTGGACGCCTACCGGGCCGGCGACGAGTACGTGATCTGCTTCGACCTGCCGGGGGTTGACCCGGAGGCGATCGACATCGACGTCGAGCGGAACATGGTCACCGTCAAGGCCGAACGCCGCCCGCGCCAGGAAGGCGAGGGCATCAAGTGGGAGCTGTCCGAGCGCCCCCTCGGCGTGTTCTCCCGCCAGGTCATGCTCTCCGACACCCTCGACCCCGCCGGGATCACCGCCGACTACGACGCCGGCGTGCTGACCCTGAAGATCCCGGTCGCCGAGAAGGCCAAGCCCCGCAAGGTCGCGATCAGCCACAGCGGAAGCCGCAAGCAGATCCAGGCCTGACCCGTTCCCCGATGCCGTTCCGGCCGCCCCCGATCTCTCCCCCCTCGATCGACAGGGGCGGCCGGAACACCCCCCGACCGCCGGGCTGGCCTCGCCCGGACCGGCCTACCCGCAGCGACGCACAAACGCCATGAACGGCCAGAGCAACCAGCCCTTCCTCGTGCGAGCGCACGGCGAGATCGACCTCGGCACCGCCCCTCGCTGCGCCGTGCTCTGGCCACCGCGCTCGAGTCACACCGGGAGGTGGTGCTGGATCTGTCAGAGGTGACGTTCATGGACTGCGCGGGCCTGGGCGCCCTGGTGCGGGCCCGCAACCAGGCCGACCGGTGCGGTGCCCGCCTGGTCCTGCGCGGGGCCGGCCGCTGCGTGGTGCGGCTGCTCAAGCTGACCGGTCTGCATCGGCGCCTGGCCGTTGAGCCTTGAGGTCGCCCGGGCGCGCCGGGCCTTGGAACGGAGGGAGAACCGCGATGACGCTTCGATGGGAGGCGTTCCTGGAGGAGGTTCGGGAGCGCGGTGAGTACGACAGCCCGCAGGAGGCCGAGCGGGCCGCCCGGGTGGTCCTGGCCCTGCTCGGCGCCCATCTGGTCGGCGAGGTGCGGGCCGAACTGGCCGCCCGACTGCCCGAGACCATGGCCCTGATCCTGCTCAACCCGCTGCAGGCCGCCGAGCCCCTCAACGCCGAGCGGTTCGTGCGCGCGACCGCGGCCTGGATCGAGGGCGCCACCGAGGCCACGGCCCTGTGGGACATCGGCGCCGTCCTGTCCACGGTGGCCGACGCTGCCGGCGACGACCTCATGGACCAGGTCTTGCTCCAGCTGCCGCCCGGCTACGCCCTGCTGTTCGGCCGCCCGACCGCAGGGACACGGCCCTGACCACCCCCTCACACGCCGCCGGCCCGCCCAGCGGCCAGCCCTGGAAGGCCCCACGGTCATGACCCGCTACCGCCACCTCCTCCAGCAGGTCCGCCACCTCGGCCGCTACCCCACCGACGAGGAAGCCGAACGCGTCCTTGACGCCGTCCTGGCTCTCCTCGGCTCCCAGCTCACCGGCGACGAACGCTGCGACCTCGCCGCTGCCCTGCCCGAGCGGGCCCGCGCCGTCTTCGCCGCCCAGATCCCCCTGCCCCGCCCCGTCACCGCCCCAGCCTTCGTCGAAAGCCTCGCCCACACCCTGGGCACCAGCCTCACCGCAGCCCGCTGGGACGCCTCCTCCGTCCTGGCAGCCCTCACCACCCTCACCGACGACAGCCTCACCGACCGCCTCCTCACCCACCTACCCCGCGGCTACGCCCTGCTGTTCGGCCGCGCGGACCTGGCCGCCGTCGCCTGAAGCAGCGGCCCCGACCCGCCAGCGCGGAAGCGCTCCGCGCCGCCCTGGCAAGCACCCAACCGCACACCGGATGAGGCGAGGCGACCCATGGACAGACCCCAGCGCTACGCGGTCACCCTGCCCGGCCCGCCCGGCCGGCACGGGCCGCCCGAGATCGTCGTCGTCCACCTCACCGGTGCGTACACCGCTGCCGGGGAACCGGTGTACGCGGATGACACGGGCGCATTCCGGGTGGCGATCGAAGGAGAGGTGGCCCGCCCGCTCACCGCGTTGCCGGGACCCGGCCGCCATGCCTGCCTTCACGCCGTGCCACTGCCCTGACCGGATGCTCGCGGCCCTCGGTTCCGGGGCGCCGTGCCGCACTCCCGAGCCGGTGGGCAGCCGTTTACAGGCCGAGTTCCCGTCACCGCCGTGACATCGCCGGTTGCACATGCACCCTCACGCCTGTGCACGCAGAGCAACGTGCTCGGCCGCTACAGCGCCACCGCCTCCCCCCCCCCGGCCGCTGCGGCCTTGCGCCCGCTGCGTGACCCGGACGCGGCCGGGCTCGGCCTGGATGAGGACGACCAGGTGTAGGGCGCGCGGGCTAACTGGTGATGGCCGGTCCGGGCTGGATCTAATTCTGCTGGGATTGGGCGACGGGGAACATCACGCCGGTGAGGTCTTCGGAGACGGCCCACAGCCGTTGCTGGACGGCTGTCTCGTACGACTGCGCGCTGGAGGTGGCCAGCTGAGGGTGACCCTTGAACTCAAGGCGTCCGCCGGGGCCGTAGTACTGGCCGCCCAGCACGGCGGGGTCGGCGGCAGCGCGTAGGGTCGGCAGCGCGCCCATCGCCGGGGTTTGGGTGACCAGCGGCGCGAGCCAAGTGAGCGGAAGCCGGATGGCCGCAGGGCTGTTACGGACCAGCTCGGTGCTGGACAGGCCGGGATGTGCGGCCACCGCAACGGTGGTGCCGTGCGAGGCGAGCCGGCGCTGCAGCTCGTAGGTGAACATCAGGTTGGCCAGCTTGGACTGGCCGTAGGCGCCGGCCCGGCTGTAGGACCGCTCCCATTGCAGGTCGTCGAAGTGGATCGCGGCCCGGATGCGGTGGCCGGTGCTGCTGACCGTCACGACGCGCGAGCCGGGCACCGGCAGCATCAGGTCCAGAAGGAGGCCGGTGAGTGCGAGGTGGCCCAGATGGTTGGTCCCGAACTGCATCTCGAAACCGTCGGTGGTCGTCTGCTTCGGGGTGTACATGACGCCGGCGTTGTTGATCAGCATGTCGATCCGGTCGTACCGGGATCGCAGGGCCTGGGCTGCGGCCCGGACGGAGTCGAGCGAGGTCAGGTCCAGGGCCTGCACGGTCACTTCGCCGCTGATGCGGGCCGCCGCCTGCTCGCCCTTCTCGACGTTGCGCACGGCGAGCACCACGGAGGCCCCGCGTTCGGCGAGCGCCCTAGCGACCATCGCGTCCCACTCGCCCTGGCGGTCGGTGAGCCACGGCCCCAGGTCCGGTCGCTTCCACGGAGCGATCTCCGCCGAGACGTCCAGGTCCTCGAAAGATCCGACGATCTCCCACTCCTTCGACAGCGCATGCCGGGCGGCAGACTCCGCCTGGATCAGGTGCGAAACCTTCCCGTCCTGCCCGTGCGTGTCGGAGACACGCGAACCAACCACCGCCCGAACCGGCGCCACAGTCGTCATGCTGCCCACGGGTAGCCCCCTTCCGCCCAGGCCAGCAGACGCATCCGAACCACCCACACTCGAACGGGTGGACCTTTTGGAAAACGCGTCGTTCCGCTGGCGGATCGACTACCAGATGACCACCGCCGGCCTGGCCGGGCACGTCGCCACCGCCCGCATCGAACGGGCCGCCACCCATGCCGAGCGCTGGTCGGACCACGCACCGGTGACCGTGGCCTACCACCACAAGGTCTGACGCCGGCCGAGCCGGCCGAGCCGCTGTCCATGGCAGACAGCTCCGCCCGGGGGCGAGCAGGTGATTCGCGGCGCCCGCGTCTAGATCGCTGGTGAGATCCAGAGATGCTGAAGTGCCGCCCGGACTGGGCCAGTTCGCGTCGGCCCCGCGCTCGCGGGGGTTGCTCCCCGGTGCTGCGCACCCGGCGGCTGCCCTACCGACTCGCACCACCACTGACACCGAACCGATAACTTGCACTCCCGTCCATCGGGAGGCCCACGGCCCGGCCGGCGGCCAGGCGGGGCCTCCCCTGGCCGGGTGGGTTCACGTGAAGCTGAGTGCGGCCATCTTGCCGGAGAGGGCTTCGGCGTGGCCTTGGACGGTCTCGGCGTGCCGGGCGAAGACCTCGGCGTGGGCGCGTAGTTGTTCGGGGTGCACCATGAAGCCGTCGCCCCGGCTCTGGCCCGCGCCGGAGACGCCGAGCAAGTCCTCCAGAGCAGAGTAGGCCATGCCCGCGACGGCCTTCTCGATGAGAGCGAGCAACGGCGGGAGGGCGGCCTCGATGACCTTCGAGGTGATGTACTGGACCAGCTGCTGCTCCAGGTAGTCGACGGCCTTCTCGGCCGCCGCGATGACCAGTGCCTCGGCGGCCTCGGCCAGGCCCAGGGTGAGGACGGCGGCGGCCTGGTCGGCGACGAAGGAGACCGCCAGTGCGATCAGTTCGGCGATGCACTCCAGCTTCATCGCCACGATGAACTCCGCGGCCGCGTCCAGCGCGGTGGCGAGCACGTGGCAGGCCTCCACCAGCTCGTTCATGTGCCCCTGCGACAGGTGGGCCCACTTGGAGACCAGCAGTTCGTAGGAGTTGGCCTGGTAGGCGTCGGCCATGGCCTTGATGGTGCCGGTGGCCTGGTGGTGCGTGTCGTCGATGTTGGTGGCGAACTCACGCACGTGGTCGGCGAAGCTCCGCACCGAGTCCTCGTTCACCATCGGCCAATTGATTCCGATGAGCTGCAGGAACTGTGCCACCTCGTCGGGTAGTTCGATCGCCATCCGGCTGCCCCCCTTTTCTCGTCGGTTTCAGATCAAAGAATTCCGGGCGAAGCTCAGCAGTCCGTCCCGGTCGAGTTCCAGGCGGCTGCCCTCACCGGTCAGGACGAAGGTCCCGTCCCACTCGGCGCGCCACACCTGGTGGCGGAAGTTCTCGAACTCCACGAGGCTGCCCGGGGCACCCTCCAGCAGCGCCAGCTCGCGAAGGAGCGTGTCCTCCTTGGCGAGGGCGCGCCTTGCCGAGGCGCTCCGCGACTCGGTCGCGGTGTTGTGGTAGCTCATCTTGAGGAACGGCACCGGCTGCCGGTCCAGGCGGGTGGCCCTGAGGCCCTGGGGGTGCGAGGCCTGGAACAACGCCTCACTGTCGGTCTCGGTGCCGGAGAACTCGAAGTGCCAGCCCGGGAAGAGCGCGTAGGTCACCGCGTGCAGGCTCGCGTCCTGGGCGTGGTAGCGGTTCGCACGGGGCGCCACCGCCACTGCGGTGTCGAACCCGTAACCCGGGACGGTGAACCCGTTCACCGCGGTCAGCGGGTGCTGGTTGCCGAGGATCTCGGCGCTGTGCTCGCGGGCGAAGGCGAGGAGCGCGCGGACCAGCTCCTCGTCGTGGAAGTCGAGCGCGATCACCTGCAGGAGGTGCCGGCGGTCGGTGGTGAGGACGGCGGAAAAGTTGAACCGAGGATTGGGGGACCAGTGCCAGGCGTCGGGCAGGTCTGCCCACTGCTCGGCTCCTGGCATTCCCGCCAGTGTCGCGGTCAGATTCATGAAGGCTCTCCAGGGCAGGGGGATCCACGGTACGGCTAGTCTTTTTTGTAGCTCGCTCCGGTTTGCTGCGTGTAGTGCTGTCCCATTTGGGACATTGTGCCACCACCGCTCGAGTTCTGACTCCTTGACATTGCCTCCATGTGCGCAGTGTCGTTGAAGAACTCGTTCCGAGTCTCCCGGTCCGAGTTTTTCCCTATGGTGTTCCAGTGGTCGACAACCGGTGTTATGTGCTCGTAGGTCTGCTGCCCGGGAGGGATGTCATTTCCCTGGGCATCGAACCAATGCAGATCCTTGTTCGGTATCCGCTTGCCGTTGGCGTCACGAATATCTCCGGTACCTTGCCCGATCCCCTCGTACGTCCAATTTGCTCTCATGTGGTCGTGGGTGGACTGCCAGTACCCTTTGGGGTACTCACTCGTGCGATCGTGCTTCGGTGGCATGAGGCCGAGCGGGTCGCACGCGAGCAGTGGGTTGCTGACGTAGGCGTAGGCGTCCGGTGCGGGTGAGAGGCCGAGCGGGTCCGCGCTGAGGTAGCGGGCGGTTGCGGGGTCGTAGTAGCGGAAAACGTTGTAGTGGAGTCGGGATTCGGGGTCGTAGTACTGGCCGGGGAAGCGCAGCGGCGTGCTGGTGCTGTGCCGGCCGGTGGTGACCGGCAGGCCCCAGAGCGTGGTGCGTTGCTCCCAGGCAGGTGTTCCGTCGGGTGCGAGGAGGTGGGTGGGGGTGCCGACCAGGTCGGTGACGATGGCGAAGAACCGGCGGTCGGTCTCGTCCTGGGTCGCCAGGTGCTCGCTCTGGGCGACGGGGTGCAGTCCGCGGTGGTCCCAGGTGAGGGTGTAGGGGCCGGGCAGGTGGGGGCCGTGTGCGGTCTGTTCGGCCAGGGTGTAGCCGTCCCAGCTGAAGTCGGTCCACTCGTGGAGCGTCCATGCCTCGCCGTCGGCGACGAAGTGCTGCTTGGTGATGCGGCGGCCGAGGGGGTCGTAGCGGTAGTGCCAGCGGTCGCCGCTGGGTGTGATGACGTCGGTGAGGTGGTTCTCCGCGTCCCAGGTGTACTGCCACGTCCTGATGCGTCCGGAGAGCGTGCGCAGTTGGCGCGCTGTGGTCCGTCCCTGGGCGTCGTATTCGTAGGTGACGCGCCCGGCGGAGCTGATCAGTGAGCCGTTGAAGGCGTGCTCGCCACCGGTCGCCGCCTCGTGCTGGTCCGGCCAGGTCGCCCCGACCAGGTGGCCGCCCTGGTCGTAGGCATAGGTCTCGGTCCAGTGTGCGCCGCGTGGCGCTTCGTTGTATCCCCGACGCAGTCGGGATGAACTTGGAGGGGGGTTCTTGGGTCGCCGAGCTCACCTGAGCGCGAAAGCGCG
>NZ_BAAATR010000029.1:0-117533 GCF_039533515.1 Kitasatospora cystarginea
GCGCGAGCTGGGCGCCTCCAAGATGAGCCGCAACATCGTCGTCGAGGCCCTGCTGCGGGTCACCGCCTGGGGCGTCGAGACCCGCCTCCAGCAGCTCACCGGAAAGAAGAAGTAACCCTCGGCCGAGCCGAGTTGACGCGGCCGTCCCGTCCTGCCGGGACGGCGGACAGTTCGCCCGGCGGCGAAGCGTCCCGCCCCTAGGGTGCGGCCATGACCGAACCCGACGCCCGATGGTGGGACGCTCTGCTGCTGCTCGCCCTGATCTGGGGCAGCAGTTTCCTCTTCGTCGAAATCGCGGTCCAGGTGATGCCGCCCGGATACGTGGCACTGGCGCGGCTGGCGACCGGTGCGGTGACCCTGCTGGCCGTCCTGGCCGCCACCGGACAGCGGCTGCCGCGCGGCAAGGAGGTCTGGGGGCACTCGGCGGTGACCGCGCCGCTGGTGAACGTCGCCCCCTTCACCCTGGTGGTGCTGCTCGGCGTGGCCGTGGCCCAGGGCGTGCTGCCGGTTGTGGCGCGGCGCCGGCCGGCGGGGGAGCCGGTCGAGGCGGCGGGGCCGGAGCCGGTGCGGACACCGTCGGAGCGGTCATCCGCCTGACAGGGCGGTGAACGCCGGGTACCGTGCGCAGCGGGCCTGGGAGGGGGAGTCCGCGGGCCGGGGGAGCGGCGTACTGGCGTGCTGTGGTTGATCACCCGCCTGGGCGCGCCTACCCGGCATTCGTCGGCCGCTGCTCCCAAGCTGGTACCGCACGGGACCCGGACCGGGCCCGCCACACCGACCAGGGAGCAGAAGTGACGCCGTCCCCGTCCGACGAGACCGGAGCCCAGCCGGCCGACCGAGGCACGGGGACCCCAGCCGCCCGTCCGCTCCGGATCGAGGTCTTCACCGGCCCGGAGGCCGGCTTCTTCGCGACCTCCTCCCTGATCATGGGTGAGCGGGCCGCGATCCTGATCGACGCCCAGCTCACCCGCAGCGCCGGACGCGAGCTCGCCGAGTGGGTCGCGGGCAAGCAGCTCCAGTTGCTGGCCGTGGTGGTCACGCACCAGCACCCCGACCACTACTTCGGCGCCGAGGAGGTGCTGAAGCTCTTCCCCAAGGCGCAGCTGCTGGCCGCGCCGTCCGTGGTGGAGGCGATCGCCCGGACCGCCGCCGCCAAGGTCGCCGAGTGGAAGCCGGTGTACGGCGACGACATCCCCGACCACCCGCTGCTGCCCGTGCCGCTGCTGCCGCAGCCGCTGATGGTCGACCGGCAGCTGATCCGGGTCCTGAACCTCGGCCAGAGCGACTGCGAGGCATCCACCCTCGTCTACGTCCCCAGCGCCCGTACCGTCGTGGCGGGCGACTACGCCTACCACGGCACCCACGTCTGGACCGCCGACACCGACGAGGCCCAGCGCCTGGACTGGGCCCACAACCTGGCCCGGATCGCCGATTTGGACGTGGACCGGGTGATCGCCGGACACCGTGCGCCCGGGTACGACGACGACCCCATCAGGGTGCTCGCCTTCACCGGCGAGTACCTCCAGGACTTCGACCGCGCCCTCGCCGAGCACCCCGACGATCCCGAGGGCCTCGCCGCCGCGGTCAACGAACGCCACGGGGGCCTCACGCTGCCGGCGTTCCTGGAGCGCAGCGCGGCCGCCAACATCGCCCGGCTCGCCGCGGTCCCGCCGGAGACCGGCGAGCCGGTCGGGCCCGTCGCCACGGAGCGGCACGACGAGACCGGGATCGTCGAGGCGGAGATCGTCGACGAGCCCTGAGCAACTGCGGTGGCGGCGGCGGATACTGGCGGCATGACGGAGTACGACGCGCTGGTGCTGGCCGGGGGTGCAGCCCGCAGACTCGGCGGGGTGGACAAGCCGGCACTCCAGGTCGGCGGACGGACCCTGCTCGACCGGGTGCTCGCCGCCTGCGCCGGCGCCGGCAGCACGGTGGTGGTCGGCCCGCCCAGGGACACCGTGCGTGACGGCGTGACCTGGACCAGGGAGCAGCCGCCCGGTGGCGGCCCGGTCGCCGCCGTCGCCGCCGGACTCGGGCGGATCACCGCCGAACGCGTCCTGCTGCTCGCCGCCGACCTGCCGTTCCTCGACCCGCCGACCGTCCGCCGGCTGCTCGCCGCGCTGGAGGGGAGCGGCTGCGAGGGTGCGCTGCTGGTCGACGCCGAGGGCCGCGACCAGCCGCTGGCCGCCGCGTACCGCACCGCCGCGCTGCGACGCACGCTCGCCGGCCTGGGCGATCCGGACGGGCTGCCGCTGCGCCGCCTGCTCGCCCCGCTGGACCTGGTACGGCTGGCCGACCGGCGGGGCGCGTCCCACGACTGCGACACCTGGGAGGAGCTGGCCCGGGCGCGGGAGCGCGCGGAGCGGGCGCCGGACGGGTGAGTACTGAAGGGGCTCCTCCGTGCGCCCGGGCGGAGCGCCGGCCGCCGGTGCGCCAGTGGCTCACCGGCGGTCAGGGGCGGTGGTGAGCGAAACGACTCGCGATCCTCACCTGCCGACGGGCCCGGTGGGCGCCGGATCGGGCAGCATGGGCCCTATGGAGCGCACGCTGGATGACTGGATCGCGGAAGTCAGCACCGAGCTGGGGATCGACCTGGAGGTGGACGTACGCGGCCTGCTGGACCTCGCCCGGGTGGTCGCGCACGGCGTGGACCGTCCGGCGGCCCCGCTGACCACCTTCCTGATCGGCTACGCCGCCGCCCAGCAGGGTGGTGGGCCGCAGGCCGTTGCCGAGGCCGGTGCCCGGACCGCCGCGCTGGCCGAGCGCTGGGCCGCGGCCGCGCAGGAGGCCTCCGCCGAGGCGGGCGGCGGACCGGGGACGGGGTCGGCGTGAACGCGCTGACCGATGCGCCCGGGGCGGCCGGTACGGAGCGGACGGGAAGCGGCGCCAGGGCGGGAACCGCGCCGCTGAGCCGCAGCGGGTGGCCGCAGGCACGCCGGGTGGCCCGGCTGGCGGTGCACGGGCCCCTGCCCGAGGTGGAGGTCCCACTCGCCGAGGCCCTCGGCAGCACCCTGGCGTCGCCGCTGGCCGCGCTCACCGACCTGCCCGCCTTCGACACCTCGGCGATGGACGGCTGGGCGGTCGCCGGCCCCGGCCCCTGGCGTACCTCGGGCCGGATCCTGGCAGGCGATCCGGCGGGCCGTCGCGAGGCTCCGGACACCTCGGACGCCGCGGACAGGTCCGGGGAACGGCACCCTGGCACGCTCGCCGACGGCGAGGCCGTGGAGATCGCGACCGGGGCGCGGGTCCCGGCCGGTGCCACCGGGGTGCTGCGCCGGGAGCACGGCCGGGTCGACCGCGGCCTGCTGCACCCGCTGTACGACCTGGCGCCCGGGCAGGACGTCCGGCCGCGCGGCCAGGAGTGCCGAAGGGACGAGCCGCTGCTGCCCGCGGGTACGCCCGTCACCCCCGCGGTACTCGGGTTGGCCGCCGCCTGCGGCCACGACCGGCTCGCCGTGCACCGTCGTCCCACCGTCGAACTGCTGCTGCTCGGGGACGAGTTGCTCGACTCGGGGATTCCGGCGGACGGACGGGTCCGGGACGCGCTCGGCCCGCTGCTGCCGCCGTGGCTGACCGCGGCGGGGGCGGAGGTGACCGGGGTGCGCCGGGTCGGGGACGACTTCGGACTGCTCCGGGACGCCGTGCGGTTCTCGGCCGCCGACGTCGTGGTCACCACGGGCGGTACCGCGGCCGGGCCGGTGGATTTCCTGCACGAGGCGCTGGCGGCGGTCGGGGCGCGGCTGCTGGTCGACGGTGTCGCGGTCCGCCCCGGGCATCCGATGCTGCTGGCCGAACTCCCCGGCGGACGGCACCTGGTGGGCCTGCCCGGCAATCCGCTGGCAGCCGTCGCGGGGACGGTCACACTCGCCCTGCCGCTGCTGCACGCCCTCTTGGGCCGTGCGCCCGACACCCCCCGGTCGGCCGTCACGGCGAGGGACTTTCCCGGGCATCCGGCGGACACCCGGCTGCTGCCGGTGGTCCGTACCGACCGGGGTGTGGTGCCGCTGGCCTTCGACGGTCCCGCGATGCTCCGGGGCCTGGCGCTCGCCGAGGCACTCGTGGTGGTCCCGCCGGGCGGTGTCCCGGCTGGTGCCCGGGTGGAGCTGCTCGCAGCGCCGTAGGTGCCGAGCGGCGGTGTCCCGGCAGCGCGCAACGGGCTGAATCCGCGTCAGCCACCTGCCGTGACCCGCCCGGATGGGCGGCGGGGTGCCCGGGCCGGGAGGTAGCGTCGGGGACATGTATGCGATCACGATTCCTGAGCCCGGCGGTCCGGAAGTGCTGGCCTGGGCGGAGGTGCCGGACCCGGTGCCCGCGGCGGGAGAGGTGCTGGTCGAGGTGGTGGCCAGTGCCGTCAACCGAGCGGATCTGCTGCAGCGGCAGGGGTTCTACGACCCGCCGCCGGGCTCGTCTCCGTACCCCGGTCTCGAGTGCGCCGGACGGATCGTCGCGCTCGGCCCGGGTGTGGCGGGCTGGGCGGTCGGGGACGAGGTGTGCGCCCTGCTCAGCGGCGGCGGGCACGCCCAGCGGGTGGCGGTGCCGGCCGGTCAACTGCTGCCGGTGCCCAAGGGGTTGAGCCCCATCGAGGCGGCCGCACTGCCCGAGGCGGTCTGCACGGTCTGGTCCAACGTGTTCCAGGTGGCCCATCTGCGCCCCGGCGAGACGCTGTTGGTGCAGGGCGGTGCGAGCGGGATCGGCACGATGGCGATCCAGCTGGGCAAGGCGGTCGGTGCCAGGGTGGCGGTGACGGCGGGCAGCGCGGCGAAGCTGGCGCGCTGCGCGGAGCTGGGCGCGGACATCACGATCGACTACCGCGAACAGGACTTCGTGGCGGCGCTGCGCGAGGCCACCGACGGTGCCGGGGCGGACGTGATCCTGGACATCATCGGCGCCAAGTACCTGCAGCGGAACGTGGACGCGCTGGCGGTCAACGGCCGTCTGGTGATCATCGGCCTGCAGGGCGGTGTGAAGGGCGAGATCAACCTCAACACCCTGCTGCGCAAGCGCGCCGCCGTGGCCGCCACCAACCTGCGCGGCCGCCCGCTGGGGGAGAAGGCTGCGATCGTCGCGGCCGTGCGCGAGCACGTCTGGCCGCTGGTCGAGAGCGGTGTGGTCAAGCCCGTGATCGACCGGGTGCTGCCGATGGCCGACGCCGGCGCCGCCCACCAGGTGGTCGAGGCGGGCGAGCAGGTCGGCAAGGTCGTCCTCCAGGCATGAACGGCGGTCGGCGCCGGTGGCGCGGTGCTCCTCGGCGGACCGCCGCGCAGGCGGCCGGGCCGCCTGCGGCCGCGGGGTCGTCCGTGCTCGCCGGCACCGGCCGGTCTACGCGGTCGGCCGCAGGAAGCGGTGGTCGCGGGCGAGGACCTGGTCCCGCGGCCCGGCGGAGCGGAGCACGACGGGGAGGACCAGGTTCGGCCGGGCCGCGTAACCGTGCGCGAACCAGGGCATGTTGGCCTCGACCACGGCCCACCGCTCCGCTCCGGTGTCCGGGTCCTGGATGCGGCCGACGTCGATGACCACGGCGCTGGGCACGGTGCCGGGCCGGGAGCTCAGCAACTCCTCGGCGAACGCGCGCACCGCCGGCTCCTCGGGGTCCTGCTCCAGTGCGGCGACGTCGAGCCGGCCGTAGCGGGCGTAGCGGCTGCCGGTGGCGATCCGTCCGTCGAGTACGAAGAGGCGGTACTCGACCGCGAAGGTCACCACCTCCGACACGAGCACCGGGGTGTCCGGTCCGATCCGCTCCCCGCCGCGCGGCAGCCGGGTGCCGTCGGCGTAGACGGCGGCGGGGAACTGCTTGTCGCCGGGCGGCTTCACGAACATCGGGCGGCGGCCCGCCCAGGCCTCCGAGAGCGTGGTCAGTTCGATCCGGCGACCGGTGAACCCCTCGGGCAGCTCCGCCAGCCACGCGTCCGCCGGTTCCAGCAGCCCCAGGCCGAGGCGGGCGGCGACCCGGTCCGCCGCGAGCGGCCCGCCGTACCAGTGCACGGCACGTCCGGCCATCGCCGCCACGGTCCCGGGCCCCTCCAGTACGACGTGCTCCAGGCCGGACTCCAGGGCCGCCCGCACCAGCAGCTCGCGGGTGCCGCTCTGCTGGGCCGAGGTCACCAGCACCGGCGGGAGCGCTCCGGCTCGGGCCCGGTCGTTCCGGGATCTCGTCGTGACGTCTGCTTCGCTCATCGCTGCCCCCTGGTGCGGTCGGTCGGACACCCTAGCCGTCCGGTGTCCGGCGGACAGCCAGGGGGCCGGATCCGATGGCCGGTGCCTTCGCACGTCACGGCGGTTCGTCAGCTGACGGGTCATCAGGGCATCCGGGTGGGCTCCGGACGCCCTTGGCGGAAGCGGCAGTTGACGCAGCCGCGGACGTGCCGGTCGCGGTCTTCGAGGTCGTGGACCGGGCCGCGGTAGGCCGGGCGGCCGGGCGGGGTGGTGCGGTGGGCCCTGGTGGCGCCAAGTAGTGGGTGACGCCAAGTGATCGGGGTGTCCGAAATGCCTGAGATGTCGGAATATGTGACGCTGGTCCGGAGCTGTCCCGCCGCCGACCGCGTCCCGAGCGCGCTCGGCCGTCGGAAGGACCTCCGTCCGTGGCCGCACTAACGAACGCGTTCTCCACGCTCTGCGCCGCGCTGCCGCCCTGCTGCGCCGGGCCGCGCCGGTGGGCGGCGGTCGCCGCCGCCGGGGTGGCCGTTCCGCTGCTGCTGGCCGGTCCGGCCCTGGCGGTCGGCGGTGGTGCGGCCCCCCTGGCGGCTTCGATGGGTGCGGCTCCGGTACGGCCGACGGGTGCGCTGGCCGCCGCCGGGGCCGGTGTGCCCGAGGTCCGGCACCGTACCGCTCCGCCGCCGGAGCCGTCCCCCGCCGGGAGCGCCGTCCGGCCGACCGCGGAGCCGGCCGGAGCCGTGCCGGGCCGCTCCGCCTCGCCTTCGGGCGGGGCCTCGCCGGCGCCCTCGGTGCCGTCCGCGGCCGGCTCCGCTCCAGCGACCGCCCCGAGCGGAACGGCCGGTGCCGCGGGTGCTGCCGGTGCGCAAGCCGGTGGGGAGACCGGGAAGACCGCCGAGCCGAGCGCCGCACCCTCCGCGGACGGTTCCGGAGGCGGCGCGTCCGACGGCGCGGGCGGCTCCGGCGACCGGCCGTGGGGCACGTACTGGGACGGTGCCCCCGGCGCACCGCCATGGGTGGTGCACCGCTGGGCCAGGGGCGGCCTGCGCCATCCCGCCCCCGCCCACCGGCCCGGCCCGGATGACGGCGACGGTCCGTACGGGTGGGACACCCCGGAGGACGGGCCGCAGGACCCGGAGCCGGGCGATGAGCCCTCGCCGACCGCCGGCACGAGCCTCCCGGCCACGGCGCACGCCCAGGCGCAGGGCGCCGGCGGGCTGTCCGGGCCGATCCGGTGGACGGACCCGTCCAACCTCCAGTTCCCGCTCGGAGCCGGGCTGACCATGATCGGATGCGGACTGGCGCTGATCGGACTGCGGCTGCGCGGGCGCTGAGGGTACGGCCACCGCGGCCGATGGGGCGGGATCGTTCTGGCGCCGGGGTGGTGACGGGTGGTCAGCGGGGTGGGGGCGGGGTGGCGGGTGGCCGGTCCTGGCGGGGCATCATGGTCGGTCAGTTGACCCCCTCGCCGCCCGAAGCATATGAAGGAGCTATGACGAAGCCGATGAACGAACGGTCGCAGTCGGAGTCGTACCAGGCGGCGGCCCAGGGAGCGGACGAGGGCGCGAAGGTGTTGATCGTCGGCCCGGACGGGCTGCCCATCGGCGCGGTCCCCGGCCCTCTCGCGGGCCGGTTCGGCGACGGCGAGGGTGCGAGCGCGGAGTCCCGGGAGCTTCCGGTGACCGAGATGGTCGAGCAGCCGGCCAAGGTCATGCGCATCGGCAGCATGATCAAGCAGCTGCTCGAGGAGGTCAGGGCGGCGCCTCTGGACGAGGCCAGCCGTGCCCGGCTGAAGGACATCCACGCCAGCTCGATCAAGGAACTGGAACTGGGGCTGGCCCCCGAGCTGGTCGAGGAGCTGGAGCGGCTCTCGCTGCCCTTCACCGAGGACTCCATCCCCACCGAGGCCGAGCTGCGGATCGCCCAGGCCCAGCTGGTGGGCTGGCTGGAGGGCCTGTTCCACGGGATCCAGACCGCGCTGTTCGCGCAGCAGATGGCCGCGCGGGCACAGCTGGAGCAGATGCGACGGGCACTGCCGCCGGGCAGCCACGGCATGGAGCCGGAGGACGAGGAGTCCGTGCCCGGACGCGGCATCCGCTCGGGCCCGTACCTCTAGGCCTTCTCGCCCAGGCCTTCTCGTCGGCGGGCTCCGCCCGGGAGTACGCCCGGCAGCGGCGCGGGGAACCGCGCGACCGGCCTGGCGTGACCGAGGCGGTGCCGCCCGACCGGCCCGCCCGCGGGGTCACGCCGTCTCGCAGGTGCGGGATCGCGGAGCGGTACTGGGCGCCCTCCGCCCGGGCCGGGCTCGGTGCGCACCCCATGGCAACCGGCCGCCGCCCGATGTGCCCCCGGCCCGAAGCCGTGGTGTTTTGCCGCTACTCTGACCCCTGTTGTCGGCCCTGGCCGCCGACCGGCGGGCCCCGGGCCCGGACGAGACGACACGGCTGCGGACCGACGCGCCGAGGGGGAGTGGATGACCATGAGCGAGGACGGCACCGCGACGGGCGGGCCTGCGGTGGGATCCTCTCTGGGACGCGGCCGGTACGTGCTGCAGCGCCCGCTCGGCCAGGGCGGCATGGCCGCCGTGCACCTGGCGCACGACACGGTGCTGGACCGCCAGGTCGCGGTGAAGACGCTGCACACCGAGCTCGGCCGCGAGGACTCCTTCAAGCTGCGGTTCCGTCGCGAGGCGCAGGCGGTCGCCAAGCTCCAGCACATCAACATCGTCTCGGTCTTCGACAGCGGTGAGGACATCGGCCCGGACGGCTCGGTGACCCCGTACATCGTCATGGAGTACGTCGAGGGCAAGTCGCTGCGCGACGTGCTCAACGACGCGATCGCGCAGTACGGCGCGATGCCCGTCGAGCAGGCGCTGAAGATGACCGCCGCCGTGCTGTCGGCGCTGGACGCCTCGCACGACCAGGGCCTGGTGCACCGCGACATCAAGCCGGGCAACGTCATGGTCAGCACCAAGGGCGTCGTCAAGGTGATGGACTTCGGCATCGCGCGTGCGCTGCAGTCCGACGTGACCTCGATGACCCAGACCGGCATGGTGGTCGGCACCCCGCAGTACCTCTCGCCCGAGCAGGCGCTCGGCAAGAGCGTGGACGCGCGCTCCGACCTGTACTCGGTGGGCTGCATGCTCTTCGAGCTGCTCACCGGAAGTCTGCCGTTCGACGGGGACACCGCCTTCTCGATCGCGTACAAGCACGTGCAGGAGGAGCCCCCGGCGCCGTCCACGGTGAACCGGGCGGTGACGCCCGCAGTGGACGAGCTGGTGGCCCGGGCGCTGCGCAAGGATCCGGCGCACCGGTTCCCGAGCGCGGAGGCGATGCGCGCCGAGGTCGAGCGGATCGCCTCCGGGACGCAGGGCGGCACGCCGCTCCAGGCGAGCACCCCGCTGGTGATCAGCGAGGGGCCGCGCTCGGTGAGCGCCACGCCCTCGATGGCCAACTTCCCGCAGGTGCAGCCGCAGTACCAGCAGCAGCCCTCCTTCCCGCCGGGCCCGCGGACCCCGCCGGGACCGCAGCCTCCGTATCAGCAGACGCCGCAGACGCCGCAGCCGTTCCCCCAGGCGCCGCCGCACCAGCAGCCGGCCCAGGGGTTCCAGCAGACGCCGGCGCCCTTCCCGCCGCAGTACGGCACGCCGACGCCGTTCCCGCAGCAGGCGCAGACCCCGCCGCCGTTCCCGCAGCAGGCGCAGACCCCGCCGCCGTTCCCGCAGCAGGCGCAGACCCCGCCGTCGTTCCCGCAGCAGGTGGCGCCCACGCCGCAGCCCTTCCCGGCCCCGCAGCCGCAGCCGTTCGCGCCGCGTCCGGCGAACAACAGCAGCGGCAACGGCTGCGGGACGGCGCTGGTGGTGATCGGCGTGATCGTCGGCCTGATCGTGCTGGCCGTGATCATCGTCGGTATCGTGGCGGCCAAGAAGGAGAAGCAGAAGATTTCGAACTTCGACACGACCGGTGCTCGGTCACTGTCCGTGGTCCAACTCGATCAGGGTCGGAACGGTACGTTCTGAACCGCATTGCCAGGCCTGCGGTTCCACGCTCGGCGCGGCGAAGCGGTAGCGTTCGGAGGACGTAACCGAAGGGCGACCGCGCACCGAGCGACAGCCCGGGGCGAGGAGTGATGGCACAGACACAGCAGCCGGGAGACGGCGAGGCGGAGCGCGCTCAGGGTGCCGGTGGCCACGGTTCCGGCGGCCGGAGGTACGCGGACGAGAGCACCCAGCAGACACCCCAGCTGCCGGATGCCGGCCCGGAGGCGGACGAGACACCGCTGCTGCCGGCCGACCAGACGTTCACCCCGAGCCGTGGCACCGCGGCCCCGCTGGGCACCCTCGGCGACGGCCGCTACCGCGTCACCCACCGGCTCGGCCGGGGCGGCATGGCGGAGGTCTACGCCGCACAGGACGTACGGCTCGGCCGGACCGTCGCGGTGAAGCTGCTCCGCTCCGAGCTGGCCCAGGACGATGTGGCCCGGCTGCGCTTCACCCGCGAGGCGCACGCGGTCGCGGCACTCAACCACCACTCGATCGTCTCGGTGTACGACACCGGCGAGGAGGAGCTCGCGGGGGACTCGACCCCGTACATCGTGATGGAGCTGGTCGAGGGCCGCACCGTCCGCGAGCTCCTGATCGACGAGGAGGCGCCGCCGGTCGACCAGGCGTTGATCATCACCGCCGGGGTGCTGGAGGCGCTCGCCTACAGCCACCGCAACGGCATCGTGCACCGCGACATCAAGCCCGCCAACGTCATCATCACCAGCACCGGCGCGGTCAAGGTGATGGACTTCGGCATCGCCCGCGCGCTGACCGGCGGCGCCACCACCATGACCCAGACCGGCATGGTGATGGGCACTCCGCAGTACCTGTCGCCGGAACAGGCCCTGGGCAAGCCGGTCGACCACCGGTCGGACCTGTACGCGGCCGGCTGCATGCTCTACGAGCTGCTGACGCTCCGTCCGCCGTTCACCGGCGACACCCCGCTCTCAGTGGTCTACCAGCACGTCCAGGACATGCCGGTGCCGCCCTCGCAGGCCAACGGCCGGGTGTCCGCCCAACTCGACGATCTGGTGCTGCGCTCGCTGGCCAAGGACCCGGACGACCGCTACCAGAGCGCGGACGAGTTCCGGGCCCACCTCCAGCACGCCCTGCGGGAGATGCACAGCGCGGCCGGTGCGGGGTTCGCGACCGGGCCGACCGCCATCGTTCCCGGCGCTCCGGGCCACGGCGGTTCGGGCGGCTACCAGGGCTACGGCGACGGGTCGGCCGGTGCCACCGCCGTCACCAAGCCGCTGGGTTCGGTCGACGGGCCGGGTGTTGCCGCCGGTACCCCGAACGACCAGACGGCGATGCTGCCGTACCCGGCCGCCGCGCAGTACAACACCCCGGCCGGCCAGTACCAGGGCGGTTCGTACGACGGCGGGCACGGCGGTTACGACGACGGCTACGGCGACGAGGACGGCGGGCGCAAGCGCAAGCCGTGGGCGCTGCTGGGCGGGCTCGTGGTGCTGCTGACGGTGGTGGCGATCGGTGCCGCGATGGCGCTGAGCCCGACCACCAAGACGCACGACTACGACAAGAAGTCGCCCAAGCCCGACACGTCGCAGAGCCAGTCCGCGGAGCCGGCCCCGACGGCCGACACGTCGTCGCCGGTGACCCTGCCGAGCCGCAACCCGGGCGGCAACACCAACCCGGGCCGCAGCTCGCAGCCGCCGGAGACGCAGGACAACTGGCCGCCGTCGCCGACGCCCGGGCACTCCGCCGGGGCCTCCATGTCGCCGGCCCCGTCGGCATCGGCCTCGGCACCGGTCACCCCGCCGGTGGACTCGCCGACCGACTCGCCGGCCCCCACGCACAGCAAGCCGAACCCCGGCCCCAGCTCCTCCGGCGGCCAGAGCACCCCGCCGGACCCCGGCAAGGGTCCCGGTGGCTCGGGCGGGGGCACGGGCACGACCCCCTGAGTCTTCCGGGGCAGGGGGAGGGTTTCCCGGTCTCCGGCCAAGCCCGCCTGGCACGTTGCACCGCTCGGCCTCGTGGTCGGGCGGTGCAACGTGCTTCTGGGGGCGAGTGCGGGCGGGTGCCTTCGGTGCGCGCACGCAGTTGATCGAGCGGGGCTCCGAGGCTTCTGCGGACGGTCAGTTGGTGAAGGTGTCCAGGATCTGTTCGTACTCCTGGCACCACCAGGCGAGTTGGCCGGCCGAGGCGGGGAAGAGCGGGTCGGCGCGGTGGTCACCGCGCTGGTAGTGCCACTGGAGCATCCAGAGGTCGTTGAGGCGTTCCCACCACACCCGGTGCACGGCGGCGGCCAGTTGGGCCGGGGAAGCGGCGCCGTAGGCCCGGTACGCCTGGGAGTAGCGGCGGACCCGGACGAGGTCGAGGACACCGGTCTTCCGGTCGTTGAAGATCAGGGTGGCGGCCCGTACGGCCTCCTCGGCCTGCGGCCGGACGCCGAGCTTGTCCCAGTCCAGGACGGCCGCCGGCCGCTCGCCGCGGTAGAGCAGGTTGAGGCCGTGGAAGTCGCCGTGGGTCCACCCGGTCGGCGGGGCCGTCTCCGCTGCGGGCCGTCGGTGCCGGTAGAGGGCGACCAGTTCCAGCCGTTCGGCCAGGTGCTGTTCGGCGAGCTCGTCGAAGGGGTCGTAGGACTCGGCACGGGCGATCCGGCGGCGCAGCTCGCCGACCAGCCGTACGGTCTCGGCCGGGTCGGCGGTGGCGTGCCCGGCGGGCTGCCGTACGGGGGCGCAGACTTCCTTGAGTGCGCCGTGGATCCGCGCGAGCAGCGCGCCGAGCTCGGCGGACTGCTCACAGCTCAGGTCGGTGCCGTGCCGGTGCCTGCCGACGACCCAGGGGTAGAGGGCGAACAGCCGCCCACCGTAGGAGGTCACGGTCCGGCCGCCGAGGGCCGGCAGCGGCGGCGGGGTGGGCAGTCCGAGGGCGTGCAGGTCACGGGTGGCGCGGTGCTGGGCGGTGATCGCGGTGCGGGTGGCGGTGACGTGGTCGACGTAGCACTTGAGGAAGTAGCGGCCGGATCCGGTGGTGATCCGGTAGCCCCGGTTGAGCAGCCCTTCGGCCACCGGCCGTATCTCGCTGGGCCTGCCGAGCCGGTAGGAACGCAGCACCCCGGTCGCGTCCTCGTGTGCGACCGGGGGGCTGAGGGTGCCGAAGGGGGGTGCGGTGCGGTCCGGGCGAGGCGGCGCGCACACGATGATCTGGCCTTGCGTTGTCACGGAACAGGAGCGTAATGAAGTCCTACACAGGTACTTGACATTGTGTTGGGAGTGTGGTTAATGCAGATGATCGGCCTGCCGTCGGGCCACATAGGCGGCCGCCTGGGTGCGGCGCTCCATTCCCATCTTGGCCAGCAGACTTGAGACGTAGTTCTTGACGGTCTTCTCGGCCAGGTGCAGTTCGTTGCCGATCTGACGATTCGTCATTCCCTCGCCGATCAGGTCGAGAATGCGCCGTTCCTGCTTGGTCAGCTGGGCGAGCCGCTCGTCCTCCTTCTCGCCGCCGTCGCGCAGCCGCTCCAGCACCCGGCTGGTGGCGACCGGATCGAGCAGTGACTTTCCCGCCGCCACGTCGCGGACCGCCGAAACCAGATCGGTGCCGCGGATCGCCTTCAGTACGTACCCGGATGCTCCGGCCATGATCGCGTCGAAAAGTGCCTCGTCATCCGAGAAGGAGGTCAGCATCAGGCACCTGGTCTCGGGCTGGTGCGAGCGGACTTCGCGGCAGACCTCGACGCCGTTGCCGTCCGGCAGGCGGACGTCGAGGATCGCCACGTCGGGGCTCGTGGCCGGGATCCGGGTCAGTGCCTCGGCGACGGTGCCGGCCTCGCCGACGACCACGATGTCGTCCTCCATGGACAGGAGGTCGTGTACACCGCGCCGGACGACCTCATGATCATCTAGTAGGAAAACCCTGATTTGTCCGTTTCCAGTCACGGTCAAATGCTCCCATATCGGGTGATGGAAGACATATCGCCTGTGTCGGTCCCGGCACAGAATCGGTGCCGATTACCCCCTTACGCGAAAGGCTCCGCCCGGATAGCGTGCGCAGGTGTCCTGACGGCCACCGCGTGAGAGCTGCACCACACCTGCCGCTCTCGGGCGTGAACAAGTAGGACGTCCTAGCGCAAGCGCGCCAAGGGGCTCCGCTGGGTAACGTTCTCGTGAGGGACGCCGTCGGAAAGGGAACACCACCTGCCTAGCAGTCGGTGCGCACACCCACGCGTGCCTGCGAGGCGGTGACCGGACCGGTCACCGGCGACCCCGGGCGGCCGGACAGACCGAGGAGTGAACGTGACCGTCAAAAGCACGGCGAGGGCGCGCAAGAAGGCCGCCCCCGGCGTCCCTGACAACCTCCGCACAAAGGGTTCGGACGCCCCGCCGGAGCTCGTGCAGCTACTCACGCCCGAAGGGGAGCGGGTCGAGAACCCGGAATTCCCGCTGGCGATCACCGATGACGAGCTCCGCTCGCTCTACCGGGACCTGGTGCTGGTCCGGCGCTTCGACGCCGAGGCCACCTCGCTGCAGCGCCAGGGCGAATTGGGCCTGTGGGCCTCGCTGCTGGGCCAGGAGGCCGCCCAGGTCGGCTCGGGCCGCGCGATGCGCCCCGGTGACTACGCCTTCCCGACCTACCGCGAGCACGGCGTCGCCTGGTGCCGCGACGTGGACCCGCTGAACCTGCTCGGCATGTTCCGCGGTGTGAACCACGGCGGTTGGGACCCGAACGAGAAGAACTTCCACCTCTACACCATCGTGATCGGCTCGCAGACGCTGCACGCCACCGGCTACGCGATGGGCATCACCAAGGACGGTGCCGACGACGCGGTGATCGCGTACTTCGGCGACGGCGCCTCCAGCCAGGGTGATGTCAACGAGGCCTTCACCTTCGCCTCGGTCTACAACTCCCCGGTCGTCTTCTTCTGCCAGAACAACCAGTGGGCGATCTCCGAGCCCACCACCGTGCAGACCCGGATCCCGCTCTACCGCCGCGCCTCCGGCTTCGGCTTCCCGGGCGTGCGGGTGGACGGCAACGACGTGCTGGCCTGCCTCGCGGTCACCCGCTGGGCGCTCGACCACGCCCGCAGCGGCAACGGCCCGGTGCTGATCGAGGCGTTCACCTACCGGATGGGCGCGCACACCACCTCCGACGACCCGACCCGCTACCGGATGAGCGAGGAGACCGAGGCCTGGAAGGCCAAGGACCCGATCACCCGGCTCAGGGCCCACCTGGAGAAGCAGGGCCTGGCGGACGAGGCGTTCTTCGCCGGAATCGACGCGGAGAGCGAGGAGTTGGGGCTGCGGGTGCGCGAGGGCGTGCGCGGCATGCCGGACCCGGACCCAACCCTGATCTTCGACCACGTGTACGCCGAGCCGCACACGCTGGTCGAGGAAGAGCGGGCTGAGTACGAGGCGTACGCGGCGTCCTTCGAGGGCGGGGAGAACCACTGATGGCAGGTCAGCTCAGCATTGCCAAGGCGCTCAACGAGGCCCTGCGCAAGTCACTGGAGAGTGACCCGAAGACCGTCCTGATGGGCGAGGACATCGGGAAGCTCGGCGGCGTCTTCCGGATCACCGACGGCCTGCAGAAGGACTTCGGCGAGAGCCGGGTCATCGACACCCCGCTCGCCGAGTCCGGGATCATGGGCACCGCGATCGGCCTCGCACTCAGAGGCTACCGGCCGGTCGTGGAGATCCAGTTCGACGGCTTCGTCTACCCGGCCTTCGACCAGATCGTCTCCCAGCTGGCGAAGATGCACGCCCGTGCGCTGGGTCACGTGAAGATGCCGGTCACCGTCCGCATCCCGTACGCGGGCGGCATCGGCGCGGTCGAGCACCACAGCGAGTCCCACGAGGCGTACTTCGCGCACACCGCGGGCCTGCGGGTGGTCTCCCCGTCCAGCGCCCAGGACGCGCACTGGATGCTCCGCCAGTCCATCGAGTCCGACGACCCGGTGATCTTCCTGGAGCCCAAGCGCCGGTACTGGGACAAGGGCGAGGTCCTGGACGCGCCCGACCTGCCGCTGCACGCCGCCCGGGTGGTGCGGCCCGGCACGGACGCCACCCTGATCGCCTACGGCCCGATGGTGAAGGTCTGCCTGGAGGCCGCCGCGGCCGCCGAGGAGGAGGGCCGGCAGCTGGAGGTCATCGACCTTCGCTCGCTCTCCCCGGTCGACTTCGGCACCCTGGAGGCCTCGCTCAAGCGCACCGGGCGCGGCATCGTGGTGCACGAGGCGCCGGTCTTCATGGGCATGGGCGCCGAGCTCGCCGCCCGGCTCACCGAGCGGTGCTTCTACCACCTGGAGGCTCCGGTGCTGCGGGTCGGCGGCTACTTCGCGCCGTACCCGCCGTCCCGGGTCGAGGAGGCCTTCCTGCCCGACCTGGACCGCGTACTCGACGCCGTCGACCGCGCGCTGGCGTTCTGATCACCGGGAGCGATGATGACCACTGAAGTTCGCTCGCTCCGCGAGTTCAAGATGCCGGACGTCGGCGAGGGCCTCACCGAGGCCGAGATCCTGACCTGGTACGTCAAGCCCGGCGACGAGGTGACGGACGGTCAGGTCGTCTGCGAGGTGGAGACCGCCAAGGCCGCGGTCGAGCTGCCGATCCCGTTCAACGGGGTGGTGGAGCAGCTCTTCTTCCCCGCCGGGACCACGGTGGACGTCGGTACGGCGATCATCTCGGTCGCGGTCGGCGCTGGCGCCGGTGAGGCCGCTCCGGCCCCGGTGGCGGCCGCCGCGGCAGAGGAGGAGGCCGTGCCCGAGCGCCGCGAGGTGCTCGTCGGCTACGGGCCGCGGACCGGGGGCACCCAGCGCCGGGCCCGGCGCAGCGCCGCGGCCGCCCCGGCCAGACCGGCCGAGGCGCCGGCTCCCGCGGCTTACGCACCGCCGCAGGAGCCGGCGCCGGTAGCCCCGGTCGCTCCGGTGGCCGCCCCGGCGGTGGCCGAGCGGCCGCTGGCCAAGCCGCCGGTGCGCAAGCTGGCCAAGGACCTCGGGATCGACCTGCGGGCCGTCGTTCCGACCGGCCCCGAGGGTGTGATCACCCGCGAGGACGTCCACGCGGCGGCCCAGGCGGCGGCCGCCCCGGCCCAGGCCCCGGTGGCTCCGGCCGTCGCGCCGGCTCCGGCCGAGGAGGCCGTGGTGGCGGTGGCGCAGCCGGTGCCCGCTGGGCTGGGTGACGTCCGGGTGCCGGTCAAGGGTGTCCGGAAGGCCACCGCGCAGGCGATGGTGGCCTCGGCCTTCACCGCGCCGCACGTCACCGAGTTCGTCCAGGTCGACGTGACCCGGACGATGAAGCTGGTCCGCAAGCTCAAGGAGAGCGGCGAGCTGGGCGCGGGCGTTCGGGTCAGCCCGTTGCTGCTTGTCGCCAAGGCGCTGCTGACCGCGGTCCGGCGCCACCCGGAGATCAATGCCGCCTGGGACGAGGCCACCCAGGAGATCGTGATCAAGGGTCAGGTCAACCTCGGTATCGCGGCGGCCACCCCACGCGGTCTGATCGTGCCCAACATCAAGGACGCCGGGTCCCAGACCCTGCCGCAACTGGCGGTCTCGCTCGGCGAGTTGATCGATACCGCGCGTCAGGGCAAGACCTCGCCGGCCGACATGCAGGGCGGCAGCATCACCATCACCAACGTCGGCGTCTTCGGCGTCGACACCGGCACCCCGATCCTCAACCCCGGCGAGGCCGCCATCCTGGCCTTCGGCGCGGTGCGGGAACTCCCGTGGGTGCACAAGGGCAAGGTGGTGCCGCGTCAGGTCACCACCCTCGCGCTCTCCTTCGACCACCGCCTGGTCGACGGCGAGCTCGGCTCCAAGGTCCTGGCGGACGTCGCCGCGATCCTGGAGCGCCCGAAGCGCCTGATCACCTGGGGCTGACCCGGTCAAGTGACGCTCCCCGTGAGCCCGTTGGGCCCTGCCTCGGCCGAGGCAGGGCCCAACGCGCTCAGCAGGGGCTCAGCGGAGCACCTCGAGGACGGTCGAGTTGCTCCTGCCGTCCAGGCCGAAGCCGCTGAAGACCTGGATCTCCCTCTGCTGCCTGGGGGCGTCGGCCGACAGCGAGAGGCGGAACAGGTAGCGGTGGGCGTGCTGGTCCGTCAGCGAGCCGGCCAGGGCGGAGGTGTCGGCGACCAGCGTCGGGTCGCAGCTGTGGTGCAGCGGCAGGACCTGCCACCGGCCGCCCTTCAGCACCTCCACCTTCAGGTCCTGGAGCCGCAGATTGGTCCCGGGAGTGGCGTAGTCGGAGTCGGAGCTCGGGTTGTAGAGCGCGAACGACGGCGCGATCCTCGGGTAGTCCGCGCCGGTGAAGTTGGCCATCTCGACGCCGAGTTCGACCGGCGGGCCGCCGGCGGTCAGTGAGGTCGGCACCACCGGGACGAAGGCCGACGCCGGGTCGCCGTGGTGGGTCGCGCCGGGGGCGGAGGCGGCCGTGACGCCGGCGGCCGAGCCGGTGTCGTCACCGCACGCCCAGGCGGCGGGGGCACTCGGCAGCAGCGGGGCGGCGGCGCTGACGGTGACGGCGAGGGCGCCCAGGGCGAGAGCCCTGCGGGTGGCGAAGGCGGACAGGACGTTCTTCGCAAAGCCGGGCACAGCGGATGCTCGCATTATGGGTTCCCCCAGGGGGCCTGTCGCGGACTTCGTGGTGGAAGAGATCGGCCGGTAGCTGCACCCCCGGCGGCCCGCCGGACCGGTTCTCCGTGCCTTCGCACCTGCGCACACGCCTGCCGTCAGCTGGTGGCAGCCGTTCTGAAGATATTTCCGGAGTGCCGCAGAGGGTAATCCAGAATACTGCTCGGATGGCCGAACATCGCGTTGAACTGCCGCAGCAGACAGGGCCGGACACCGAGGCCGCGCCGGGGTCCTCCACCCGGCGCTCGCTGCGCCGGGACGTCTCGCTGCCCGCCCTGCTGGCCGGACTGGTCTGTATAGCCGTCTCCTTCTCCGGGCCACTGGTGATCGTCCTCGCGGCGGCGTCCGCGGGACACCTGGACGCCGCGCACACCGCCTCCTGGATCTGGGCGGTGTCCATCGGCAGCGGACTCACCTGCCTCCTGCTGAGCTGGTGGACCAGGACGCCGGTGATCACCGCCTGGTCCACTCCCGGTGCGGCGCTGCTGGTGACCAGCCTGGGCGCGTACCCGTACCGGGAGGCGGTGGGGGCGTTCCTGGTGAGCAACGTGGCGGTCGCGGTGTTCGGTGCGACCGGTCTGTTCGGGCGGCTGATCAGCGCGGTGCCGACCGGGATCGTCAACGCGATGCTGGCCGGAATCCTGTTCTCCTTCGGCACCGGGGTCTTCGGCTCGCTGCACAAGGCGCCCGTGCTGGTGCTCGGCAGCTTCGCCGCCTTCCTGCTCGCCAAGCGCTACCTGCCCCGGTACGCGGTACCCGTGGCCCTGCTGGCCGGCGGGGTGCTGGCGGCCGGCACCGTCGGACTGCCGCTGCACCTCGGGGACGGCGGGCTGGTCCGTCCGGTGCTGACCGCACCCGCCTTCGGCTGGCACGCGATGGTCGGACTTGCGCTGCCGCTCACCATCGTGGTGCTGGCCTCGCAGAACGCGCCCGGCCTCGCCATCATGCACGCCTCCGGCTACCGGACGGACGACCGGCTGCTGATCGGAGCCACCGGCGCGCTCTCCGTCCTGCTGGCGCCGTTCGGCTCGCCCGGGATCAACCTGGCCGCCATCACCGCCGCGATCTGCACCAGCCCGGAGAGCCACCCCGACCCCGACCGCCGCTACGTCGCCGGGATGTCGGCCGGATTCCTCTACCTGCTGGTCGGCAGCTTCGGCGGAGTACTGGTGAGCCTGTTCACCGGCCTGCCGGCGGCGCTCATCGCGGTGATCGCGGGGGTCGCGCTGCTGGCGTCCTTCCAGGGCAGCCTGGCCGGCGCGCTCGCCGATGAAGGCGGCCGTGACGGCGCCGTGGTGACCTTCCTCGCCACCGCCTCCGGGATGAGCCTGTTCGGCATCGGCTCGGCCTTCTGGGGCCTGCTCTTGGGAATCGGTACGCACCTGCTGCTGCGTCGCCGCTGAGCCGCCCCGGTCGGGCGAGCGGCCCGGCCCCTGTACGGCCGTTGCGGGTGACGCGCCTGCGGATTGCGCCGGATGCCCCGCCGCGGTGGCCCGGTCCGGCGAAGTCGCTCCCCACGAGGTCGGGTCTGTCCGGCGGGCCGGGTACGTCTTGGCGACCCCCCACCCGAGCTCCAGGCCGGGTGACCGGAGTCCGGAGGACGCACCGTATGCCGAACGGTAGGTCTGGCCGAATCGTCCGGAGCGCGGCGGCGCTCAGCCTGCTCTCGGTCGCGGCTCTGCCGACCGTTCTCGAGGTGGCATCCCCGCCACCCTTCGGAACGATCGGCGCTCCGGCGCCCTCCCCGGACCGTGCCCTACCTCTGCACGGCACCGGCGGTGCCGCGCCGCGGTCGCCCCAGCCCGCGCCCACGGTGGACATACGCCGCACCGGAGACCCCGCCGACCGGATCACGTTGGTGCTGATAGGCGACGGCTACACCGCCGACCAGCAGGAGCTGTTCCAGGAACAGGCGGACCGGGCCTGGCACGCGCTTATGGAGATAGAGCCGTTCCGCAGCTACCAGGGCTACTTCAACATAAGGCGGGTCGACGTGGTCTCCCCGGTCGCCGGGATAGCCGAGTCGGAGGGCCAGAGCCACCGGACGGGCACCCCGCTGGGGATGCACTTCTGGTGCGACGGCACCGCCCGGCTGCTCTGTGCGGACGAGCCCACCACCGCTCGGTACGCGGGCAACGGCGACGGACCGCAGTACGTGATCGCCCTCGCCAACTCCAGCGAGTACGGCGGCGCCGGCGGTACCGCGGTGACCACCCTCGCGGGCGGCAGCCCGGACGCCGGACGGATCATCCAGCACGAGATCGGCCACACCGTCGGCGACCTCGGCGACGAGTACGACAGCGCCCCCGACGACGCCGACTACCCCAACCTCTCCACGGTGAACGCCGACGAGATGGCCCGCACCCGTGTGAAGTGGTGGCGCTGGCTCGGCGCCGAGTCCCCGGACGGCGGTGGCACCGTCGGGGCGTACCGCAGCGCCAACGGCATCTACCGGCCGACCGTCGACTCGGTCATGCGGACCCTCGGCGGCAGCTACAACCTCCCCTCCCGGGAGGCGATCCTCGAACAGATCTACCGCCGGGTCGGCCCGATGGACCCGCCGGAGCCCGCCGCGGGCACGGTGGCCGGGCGACCCCGGCTGCACGTCCGCCCGCTGCCGCTGGCCGGCGACCGGCAGCTGGACGTGGTGTGGAAGGTCGACGGCGTGCTGACCACTCCGCAGGGAGCGGATCCGACCTGGCTGGACACCTCCTTGCTGCAGATCCCCTCCGGCAAGGACGTGAAGGTCACCGCGACCGTGCGGGACACCACCGACTGGGTGCGCGACGAGGCGTTCCGCGAGCAGCGCATGACCAGGACGGTGACCTGGACGCTCAAGGGCTGAGCCCCTTGGGGCACGGGGTTCCTTCGAGTCCCTGCCCCCGCTCCCGGCAGGCAACCCGGGCAGATTGGTCATTTGATGGGATGACTAGTCTGGTCGTCGTGCCCGTGGACCCAGACAGCCCAGTCGCATCCCGTCCAGTTCCCGGTCCTCGACTCCCGCCACAACCCGGATCCGAACCCTCCGAGCGCTCCGAGCACGCCCCCGCACCACCCGGCGGCCGGGCCGCCTGGGCCGCGTGGTCGATCGGTGTCGGCGTCTACGTCCTCGCGGTGATCCACCGCACCAGCCTCGGTGTGGCCGGCCTGGACGCGGTGGCCAGGTTCGGCATCGGCGCCTCGGCGCTCTCCACCTTCGCCGTCCTGCAGGTGCTGGTCTACGCGGCCATGCAGGTGCCGGTCGGCCTGCTGATCGACCGGTTCGGGCCGCGCCGGGTACTGCTGCTCGGCATCCTGCTGCTGAGTACGGGACAGCTCGCCTTCGCCTTCAGCTCCTCGTTCGGACCCGCGCTGGCCGCCCGTGCGGTGCTCGGCTGCGGCGACGCGATGACCTTCATCAGCGTGCTGCGGGTCGCCGCCCGCTGGTTCCCGGCGGCCAGGAACCCGCTGGTCGCCCAGCTCACCGGACTGGTCGGTACCGGCGGCAACCTGGTGACCACCGCCGTTCTCGCCCAGGCGCTGCACCGCGAGGGCTGGACCTTCACCTTCGCCCTGATCGCCCTGCTCGGCGTGGGCGCCTTCGGGATGGTCGCACTGCTGCTCAAGGAGGCCCCGGCGGGCGTCACCGTCGTGCCGGCGACCGGAGGGCGGCCGCCCGCACGCGAGCAGATCCGGCAGGCCTGGCGGCAGCCCGGCACCCGGCTCGGCCTGTGGGTGCACTTCACCACCGCCCTCCCGGGCGCGGCCTTCGGCCTGCTCTGGGGCATGCCCTTCCTGGTCGAGGGCCAGGGCATGAGCCGGGACGAGGCGGGCGGGCTGCTGACCCTGCTCGTCCTCAGCAACATGGCCTTCGGCCTGGTCTTCGGGCGGCTGGTCTCCCGGTACCCCGCCGCCCGGATCCCGGTGACCTTCACGGTCATCGGCGCCACGGCCGCCTGCTGGGCCGCGGTGCTCGCCTGGCCCGGCGGGCGGCCGCCGCTCTGGCTGCTGGTGGTGCTGCTCGTCGTCATGGGCAGCAACGGCCCCGCATCCCTGGTCGGCCTCGACTACGCCCGCGCCCACAACCCGCCCGAGCGCCTCGGCACGGCCTCCGGCATCGCCAACATGGGCGGCTTCATCGGCACGGTGATCACCCTCTTCGGCATCGGCCTGCTGCTCGACTCCCTCTCCGGGCCCGCCGGGCACACGGCCGAGACGTACCGGTGGGCCTTCTGCTGGCAGTACGTGCCGCTGGCGGTGGGGACGGGGATGATCGTCCGGCTGAGGCGGGAGCTGGGGCGGGCGTAGGGTTTTTGTAGGGGTTCTGACCTGTGAAAACGCGCGCAACCCTCACTCGAAGTGAGGGTTACCGAGGTCATAAGTGTCGTAACCCTATGCCAGGCATAGGGTTACGACGGTCTCGTGCTCATCTGTCGCCGAGTGCGCGCAGCAGGTCGGCGATCTGCTGGACCGTTCCGTGGATCCGGGCGGAGCCGACCTCGCACACCAGGCCGTCGGAGGAGGCCGAGGGCGGCTGCGGCTGCGGATTCTCCGGGTCGGTCGGGTGGTTGGCGAGGCTGCGGATCAGGTCGACCAGCTTGAGCCTCGGGCAGCGCGGGATCGCCTTGCCACCACGGATCCCCACGTGCTCGACGCTCGGGCACTGGAAGTACGCGCCGAACGGCGGTCCGCTGTCGTCCTGCCTGCTCGGGACGCGGAACTCCATCTCGCCGTGCCGGCAGTGCACCGTCCCGTCCGAGCGGATGTGGACGCCCGGCCCGTCCTCCTGGTCGATTTGGGCCAGGATCTGCACCTGCTGTCCGATCGCCTCGGCGAGGGTCTCCGCCATCCGCTGCTGCTGCTTGGGGACGTCGGTGTCACCGCGTCGGATCGACGGGAGCAGCTCTCCGGTGCCCCACTCCTGGAACGGGCGCGCGGCTGGCTTGTTCGAGCGCATGACGAGCGTGTAGAGGCCGGCCTCGTTGATCAGGTTGATCATTGGGTTGCCGGGGTTGTAGGGCTTACCACCTGCGGAAACGTCATTACACGTACCGAAAGTACGTGAAATCTGCTGGCTGTTGACGACTCGTGCGTTCCCCGAGCCGACAGTCTTGTTCGCACGGCTCGGGTTCTCCCGCCCCAGGATCCTGCACACGTCCGCCGTGACGAACCACGGTTCGCCGTTGATCATGACCACCCTGATCGGCTGGCCGGTGACCGGGAAGCTGGACCGCACCAGCACCATGCCGGCTTCGTCGTCCATGACCGCCGCTCCTTCACTCTCGGTGATGGGCCGCCCTGGACTACGAGGCCGAACGGGTGATGTGCCGGTGCCAGTCGGACACACGAAAGCGCGACGCGCGCCACCCGCGTACGCCACGGAGACGTGCTTCCGCTCAGCTGTAACGCTTCTCCGTGTACATCAAGTGGTCAAGAAGGCCATCGGGAAGCTCACGGACCGTCACGGCGTCAGTGCGAAGTTGGCCAGTACCCGGGCGGCCAGCTCCTGGTCGCCCTCGGCCTTGACCGGGCCCGGGCGGCCGCGGCCGCAGGCGAGCCTGGCGTACGTTTCCCAGTCCATCGTGAACTGGACGCCGGGGGCGAGGCTGACCCGCTCGTCCAGGGTGCCGCGGCCGTCGGCGTCCACCCGGACGGTGCGCAGGAACTCCACCTCACCGGTCACGTCGAAGGAGACCACCGTCCCGGCGGGGGCGCCGGCCAGCCGGGCGACGGCCTTGGGGAGTCCCTCCAGCAGGAGGTCGCGGGTGATCAAGGCGGCCGGGGAGGCGAGGTTGCCGGGGACGCCGATGGCGCGCCGCAGATCCTGCTCGTGCACCCAGACGTCGAGCACCCGCTCGCGCAGCAGCGCCCAGTACGGCAGGTCGCGGGCGAGCGGCCCGGCGGGCGTGCGGACGAGGTCGCCCGGCTCGTACCTGGAGTCGCGCAGCGCGCGCGAGCGGCGGATGACGATGTAGTCCAGCTCGCTGGTCAGCTCGATGGGGGTGTGGCAGCGCCGCTTGTCGACCGGCAGCTCGACGTAGCGGGCGAACTCGGTGGTGACGTGCCGCAGATCGCGCGGCAGCGAGTGGATCGGCCGGGGATCGCCGAGCAGCTCGGACTCGACCGCGATGACGTGTGAGACGACGTCGCGGACGGACCAGCCGGGACACTCGGTGGCCCGGTTCCAGGAGTCCGTCGGCAGTGCGGCCAGCAGTTCGGATATCGACTCGATGGACTGCGTCCAGGCGTCGATGCAGGCCTGCACGGTCTGATTGTCCGTCACGGGTATCTCCGGCTCTCCGTCAGGTTCTCGCCACGCTCGTCCGCCTCCGGGTGGACCGGAGTCCGGTGGACGAGGTGTCCAGGCTTCCGGGCGGACGCGCTACCCGCACGTTACGCTGCCGGATGACAGCTGGGCAGCGCTTTCGGGTGACGATCGTAGGACGGGTGCCATGGACGGTGGTAGTGTGCGCGCTTCATTGATCCAACTCGCGGTCTCCGACGCCGAGCCGCCTCAGGAGCGGCGGGCCAGGGTCGCCGCGCTGGTACGGGCGCAGGAGGGGGCCGACCTGGTCGTCCTCCCCGAACTGTGGCCGCTCGGGGGATTCTCGTACGACGCCTGGTCCGGCGGTGCCGAGCCGCTGGACGGCCCGACCGCCGAGGTGATGTCGGCCGCCGCCAAGGCGGCCGGGGTGTGGCTGCACGCGGGTTCGATCGTCGAGCGCGACCCGGACGGGCCCATCTACAACACCTCGCTCCTCTTCGCCCCCGACGGCGAGCTGCAGCACACCTACCGCAAGATCCACCGCTTCGGCTTCGACAGCGGTGAGGCGGTCGCGATGGGCGCCGGCCAGGAGATCGTCACCGCCGCCACCGACTTCGGCACCCTGGGCCTGGCCACCTGCTACGACCTGCGCTTCCCCGAGCTGTTCCGGGCGTTGCTGGACGCCGGGGCCGAGCTGCTGGTCGTCCCGGCCGCCTGGCCGGCCCGCCGCCGTGAGCACTGGACGCTGTTCGCCCGCGCCCGCGCGGTCGAGGAGCAGGCCTACGTACTGGCCTGCAACAACGCCGGGACGCACGGCGGGGTGGAGCAGGCGGGCCACAGCATCGTGGTCGACCCGTGGGGCAAGGTGCTGGCCGAGGCGGGCGCGGACGAGGAGGTGATCACGGTGGAGTTCGATCCCGGCGAGGTCGCCAGGGCCCGTGCCGAGTTCCCGGTGCACCGCGACCGCCTGCTCGGCATCCCGGCGCCGGTGCAGCGCTGACCGGACGGCGGGGCCGCTGACCGTATCCCGTCGGGGACCGCTCACCGGACGGCGGGGACCGTTCACCGGCCACCCGGCGGCGGGCGGACCCCGCCGCTGCCCCGGTATGGCCGGGAACAAGGTTCTTGCGCACCCGACGGCCGTTTTTTGAGAAGATGGGCCGCCGTCGCGACAGCCTAGTCCGAAAGGGGGAGTCATGGCCGGAATGTCCAGCTCCCTCGGGACCGGGGGCGGCCACCCTGCCATCCAGCGCAACAGCCTGCGGGAGCAGATCGCGGGCGCACTGCGCGAGGAGATGATGGCCGGACGCCTCGCGGCGGGCCAGAACTTCACCGTCAAGGAGATCGCCGAGCAGTACGGAGTCTCGGCGACCCCGGCCAGGGAGGCGCTGGTCGACCTGGCCGCCCAGGGGCTGCTCCGCGCGGAGCACCACCGGGGGTTCACGGTGCCGGAGTTCACCTGGGCCGACTTCCTGGAGATCTTCGAGGCCAGGACACTGCTCACCGACAGCTCGCTGCGCCGGCTCGCCACCCGGCGGGGCGGCGCGGCCGCGCCCGGGTACGACTGGGCCCGGCTGCCCTCGCTGCGCCGCCGGGCCGAGGCCGCCGTCCGCGCCTCGCGGGCCGGTCAGCTGGACGTCCTGGTCGGCTGCGACCGGCGGTTCTGGCAGGAGGTCGGCCTGCTGGCGGGCAACCGCCGGATCGGCGACTACCTGGACTGGCTGCGGGTGCAGTCCTGGATGTTCGCGGCGCCCTACCTGCGCTCGGCGGACAACCTCGCCGGGGTCTGCTGGTCCGGGCACAACGAACTGGTGGACCGGATCGAGGCCCGCGACCTGGGCGGGACGCACCGGCTGGTCAACGAGTACAACCTGTTCACCGTCGAACTGCTGGCCTCGCTCGCCGGGCAGCCGCTGGAGTCGGTCGCGGTGCTGTCGCTGCTCCACGAACACCTGGCCGAGGACTCCTCGTCCGCACCGCCGCCGGCCCCGGCGGGTCAAGATCCCCAGACCCAGGCGCGCGAGGTGGCGGAGGTCGGCCTCGGGTTGGTGCCGCTGCCGCGCTTCGTCCCGCCGAAGGGGACACCCGGAAGGTTCGGCGGGCCGGTGCGGGTGTTCCGGCCGGGGAGCGAGGAGCCCGCACCGGGCCGATAGGGTGGGCCGTCGTTGCCCGCCCTCCGGAGAGGAAGAGCCGGCCGATGGCCTGCGACCTTTGGCTGGTCCCGCTCGTGGACAAGCTGACCCACAGCCCCGAGAACCCGTTCCGGGACGACCTCCAGCGCTACAACCTCGCGCTCACCGCCCAGGGCCTGCCCGAGGTGCCCGTGTACGCGTACGCGCCGGGCATAACCGGCGAGGTCGAACCGGTGGCGGCGTTCGACTACAACTCGCTCCACTTCCTGCGCCGCGCCTACCTGTTGGGGCTGACCGGGTTCGAGGTCACGCCGGTGGACGAACTCGGCGGGGACTACGAGCAGCTGCTGGAGATGTTCGAGAGCACGGCCGAGCAGTCGCACCTGGTCTGGCACTTCGACCATGCCGGGGCGTACGTGCCGATCGACTTCCTGCTTCCGGTGGTGGCCGAGAACCTGCTGGAGGCGGGCGGGCCGCTCGGGTCCTCGCAGGGGCTGCTGCGCGAACTCCAGGCCGTCGCCCCGGTGTTGGGCATCGACGTCTACAACCCGCCGGCCCCCACCCGCCCGCTCGGCCCGACCGGCCTGGAGCAGCCCTTCGGCCCGCCGCTGGACGACGTCCACCCCTATGCCCGCGAACGCCACGCCTGGGCCGGTCTCTACGCGGCGGCGACCCGCAGCGTCACCCAGGGTGCCATGATCGTCTTCGCCTGACGGCAGTCGCGGGGAGCGGCGGCACCGCTCGGGAGCGGACGGGTGCGCCCCGGGCACTTTGTCGGGCCGTTTCCCGGCCCGCCGGGCGCGGGGGTCACCGCAGGGGTCCCTCCGGGGGCCGCTGGCGCGGCATGGTGGGCCGGGCGCCCGGGGAGGGCAGCACGCGGACCTGGGCGCCCGCGCCGCCCTCGCTGCGCCCGCCCCAGGGGCCGGGGGCCTGGGTGGGCAGTTGGGTCATGCCGGCCCGGAACTCCAGCATCCACTCGGAGGTCTCGCTGCGGACCATGTCCGAGACGTCCTCGCAGAACCGCCGCAGTACTCCGAGGCAGCGCTCGGCGGCCTCCCCCGCCGTGCCCTCGGTGGGCCCGAGCACCTCGCGCACGCACTCCGAGGCCCAGTCGAACTGGAACGCCTCCAGCCGTCGCTGCAGCGCCTGCGCGGTGCTGATGTCGCGCATCCAGCCGGACGTCAGCCCGAACGCCCGGTCCGCGCCCAGGCAGGCGGTGGAGAACACCAGCCCGATGTACCCCCAGTCCGCGGCCTGCCCGGCGAGGCCCGTGAGCGAGACCAGGGGAGCGGTCACCCCGGCGACCGCGAAACCGGCCGCGCCGAACCGCAGCAGCCGGGCCCAGCGGCGCTTCCACACCCGGTCTTGGCGGTACCACTCGATCGCCTCGACGGCCCGCTCCTCGGACCACCGGTAGAGCTCCTCCAGCCGCTCGGCGGGCTCGCCCCAGTCCCCGAGCGGGAACTGGCGGGCGCTCAGGTCGGTACGGCGCCGCGAGGGCGTGCGCTCCGGGGAGGGCGTGACGGGCTGGTCCTCCTCGCCGACTTCCTTGCCCCAGGGGCTCTCCTCGGGCTGCATTTCCGGCTGGCTCACCTGTGGGGCTCCCTGTGGCGGGCGGACTGCTGACGCCCCGGCGGGGTGCCGGGACTGACCGGGCGTCGGTCTGACGCCAGGTCCTGTGACGTTTCATCGGACCGGCCCGGCGCCGTGTGCGGGTCTGGGCCGCCCAATGGTGCCGTGCACCGGGCTTTGCCGGTGGTTCTCCAAGACAAACTCTTACCGCCAAATGGCTGAGCGTGGGGCCGGTTCCGGGGTGATCGTTATCGGATTTCGCCTCGGTATGCCGAGGTGGGAGGGTTTCGGCGGGTGGTGAGATTTCACCCTTCCGAGGGAGCGGTCCGCGACGCTCCGACCTGACCCGGCAGTGGAAGGCCCCCGAGGTGGGCCAATTCTTGGATGTTCCTACAACGGGATGGCGCCGATCTCCGTCCCGATCTGGAGCTTTCGACGGGGTCGGGCGCCGGGCGCCGGGAGGTCACCGACTACCCTGTGCGGCGTGAAGGTCCTCGTCATCGGCGGCGGCGCCCGCGAACACGCCCTGTGCCGCTCCCTGTCCCAAGATCCTGCCGTCACCGAGCTGCACTGCGCCCCGGGCAACGCCGGGATCGCCCGGGTGGCGACGGTCCACCCGGTCGACCAGCTGAACGGCGACCAGGTCACCGAACTGGCCCGGCAACTGGCCGCCGATCTCGTGGTGATCGGCCCGGAGGCCCCGCTGGTGGCCGGCGTCGCCGACTCGCTGCGCGCGGCCGGCTTCGCGGTCTTCGGCCCCTCGGGCGAGGCGGCCCGACTGGAGGGCTCCAAGGCCTTCGCCAAGGACGTGATGGCCGAAGCCGGCGTCCCCACCGCCCGCTCCTACGTCTGCACCACCGCCGAGGAGGCCGCCGAGGCGCTGGACGCCTTCGGCGCCCCGTACGTGGTCAAGGACGACGGCCTCGCGGCGGGCAAGGGCGTCGTGGTCACCGCCGACCGCGAGGCCGCGCTGGCCCACGCGGCCGCCTGCGAGCGCGTGGTCGTCGAGGAGTACCTGGACGGCCCCGAGGTCTCGCTGTTCGCGATCACCGACGGCACCACCGTCCTCCCGCTGGTGCCCGCTCAGGACTTCAAGCGCGCCCTGGACGGCGACGAGGGCCCGAACACCGGCGGCATGGGCGCCTACTCGCCGCTGCCCTGGGCCCCCGAGGGCCTGGTCGAGGAGGTGCTGCGGACCGTCCTGCAGCCCACCGTGGACGAGCTGCGCCGCCGGGACACCCCGTTCTCCGGCCTGCTCTACGCCGGCCTCGCGCTGACCTCGCGCGGCACCCGGGTGATCGAGTTCAACGCCCGCTTCGGCGATCCGGAGACCCAGGTGGTGCTCGCCAGGCTGCGCACCCCGCTGGCCGGTGTCCTGCTGGCCGCCGCCGAGGGGACCCTGGACGAGCTGGAGCCGCTGCGCTGGGACGAGGGCGCGGCCGTCACCGTGGTGATCGCCTCCGAGGGCTACCCGGCCGCGCCGCGCACCGGCGACCCGATCGACGGCCTGGCCGAGGCCGAGTCCGCCGACGGTTCGGTCCACGTGCTGCACGCCGGCACCCGGGCCGACGAGGACGGGCAGGTGTTCAGCGCCGGCGGCCGGGTGCTGTCGGTCACCGCGACCGGCACCGACCTCGCCGAGGCCCGCGAGCGCGCCTACCGGGCCGTCGGGCGGATCACCCTCAAGGGCTCCCACCACCGCAGCGACATCGCTCTCAAGGCCGCCGGGCGGTAGCCGGACGGAGACGGTCGACAGGGGCGCGGGGCAGAGCACCGCGCCCCTGTCGTCTTCTGCCCGGCGCCCGTTCGCTGCCCGGCCTCTGTTGTTCTGCCCGGTCTCTGTTCACTGCACGGCCCCGGGGCGCGCGGCGCGTTTTGCGCTCGGCCGGAGGTATCCCCCTCGGGCAGTGCGTCCGCGATGAGGGCAGGCCGCACGCCACACCGGAAGAAGCCGGGATTCCAGCCCTTCGGGTGACCAAGTCGCCATCCGGCTGACGCGGCCGGCGGCCGGGCCTTATGGTGCGCTGGATCGTGCCGGATCGTGGCGGCCCGGTCCGGGCCGCCGTGCGCCGTGCCGGGTGGCGTCCGGCGCGGTCAGGGGGATGCTGAAGGCGTGCACCGTCACCAGGACGGGTGGAAAGCGGACCGACCCGGAACACTCGCCCGCACGCTGGCGTCAAGACTGTCAGAAGTGCCAGGCAGGATGCACAACCGGCGTTGGCGCAGGCCGATGCCCGGTCTGAACTGATCATTTCGAGTCGGCTCGGGTGTCCGGACCGCTGCGGACCTCCTTCGTGGGGCGTCGCGATCACCGACCTCGGGCTCCGAAGGGGGTGCCGCGTCGCATGGCCGCTGTGGAAGCCGCCCGCGCACATGCCCAGGCGCTGCTGCGGGTGCGGGGGCTCGGGGTGGCCCTCGCCGCGCTGCCCGCCGCCCTCGCCGTGGTGCTGCTGGCCGGTCGGTTCACCGGGCGGATCGGCGCACCGGGTGCCGCCGACACGGCGGCGTGGGACACCGCCCGCTGGGTCACCGGGGTGGTCGCCGTGGTGGTCCTGACACTGGCCGCGCTGGTCGGCAGGTCCCACGCCAGGGCCGTCCCACCGCGTACTCCGGCCGTGCCGGTGGCGCCGGCCTCCGCTCCGGAGCTGTACCGACTGATCGGCGAGCTGGCCGAGCGCCTGGAGGTGCCGGCTCCCTCCGGCATCGCGCTCACCCCCGACTGCGACAGCTGGCTGGAGGAGGCCCATCCGGACGGTCGGCTGTTCGCCCGCCGTCGCGCCGAGCCGTCCGCGCCGGTGCTGGTGATCGGCTCGCCCTTCCTGTGGTGGATGCGGGCGGGCGAGCTGCGCGCCCTGCTCGCACCCGTGGTGGCGGGTACGGCCGCCGCCGCCGATCCCGAGATCGCCGCCGCCCGCCGCTTCGTCCGCGGCCTGGACGCCGCACTGGACACCTCCGGCACCGGCCGGCGCACCGGCCCGGCCGCGCTGTTGGACGGGATCACCCGATGGCTGCTCGCCGCCTGCCGCGACCACTCGTCGGAGCTGGAGCGCTCGGTGGCCGCCTGGGCCTCCGACCACGCCAAGGCGGTCGACTACGGGCTGCGGATCGCCGCCCAGGAGCAGGTCGGCCTCGCCTACGCGGGCTGGGACCGGCTGCTCAACCGGGTTGCGCTGCCCGCCTGGCGGCTCGGCCGGATGCCCACCCACCTGAACGCCGGCGTGGTGTCCGCGCTGACCGAGCTCTCCCGCCGCGACCGCCTCGCGGGCGGGTACGAGTCCCGGCTCGGCGACCGCCCCGCCTGCGACCTGCTGGAGGAGCCCGGCCAGGTGGACGCGGCCGTCTCGCTGCTCGCCGCCGAGCTGTTCTTCGGCACCCCGACCACCGACTGGCAGGACCTCGATTGGGCGGACTACCCCGCGCAGGTGGTGGACCTCGGCTGGCGTACCCAGGCCGCCGCCCTGCAGGCCGCGCTGGACGGTACGGCGGCACCGGGCGCGGGCGGCGCCGGGCGCGGCGCGGCGCGCCACGGCGGTACTCGGCGGAGCCGCACCAACGGGCCGCCGCTGACCGGCCTGCTGGCCCGGCTCGCGGAGGGCGGGGGCGAGGTGCTGTCCGCCGCGCTGGCCACCCAGTTGGCGCGCGGCGGCCGGGGAGTGCCCCCGCTGCAGCCCGTGCGCACCGGTCGCGATCTGCTGGTCGAGCACGCGACCGCGCTGGTCTGCTGCGAGGCGATGGACTCGGGTACCGGCACCCCGGGCCTGGACTGGCTGGACGGCCCGGTGTTGCTGCTGGACGGCAAGCGCGGGCCCGACCCTGCCGGCCCGGTGGCGCAGGCGGTGGAGCAGGGCAAGGACGCCCCGTTGCGCGGCTGGCTGGAGGGCGCGGGGGTCCGGCTCGAGCGCCCTGTACGTCTGTGAGTCAGGCGGGGTTTCCGGAGGTCACGGCGGAGCACCGGGCTCCAACAGCACTTGTTGCTACCGTGGGGTGACGCAGCGCCAGCAATTTGTGGTGTGCTAGTCCGCAGCACGCACATACTTGTGGCACATGCCACCAGGCGGGGGCGCCGGGCCGGTCCCGGCAACTGTGGGAGGGGCGCGTGGGGACGGAACTCAACCGCCGCTGGGAGTCGGGCACGCTGGCACACGGTGTCTCCGACCCCTTCGGGCAAGGGCCGCTGCCCTGGCTGCGGAGTCCGGACCAGTACGTGGCCGGGGCCGGGGGCACCATCCCCTGGTACGTCAGCGTGGACGCACCCGGCCAGCAGCCGCTGGCCACCCCGCCGCCCAAACCGCCGGTCGGCACCCCGACCACCTCGGAGGACGTGAACCAGCAGATCAAGGGCTTCGCCTCGGCCGGTGTGGTCCGCCCCGGCGGGTCGGTGGACTTCCGGGTCACGGTGAACCCGCCGCGCGAGTTCACCGTGGACGTCTACCGGATCGGCCACTACAACGGCGACGGCGCCCACCACATGACGTCGAGCCCGCTGATCGCGGGCGTGGCCCAGGCAGCGCCGCTGGTGGTCAGCCGCACCGTCTCATGCCACCACTGGTGGCAGTCCTGGCGGCTGCAGATCCCGCAGGCCTGGAGACCGGGCGCGTACGTCGCGGTGCTCACCACCGCCGACAACCTGCACCGCAGCCACATCCCTTTCACCGTGCGGGACTTCGCCGGGTCCGGGCACCCGTGCGAGCTGCTGCTGGTGCTGCCCGACGTGACCTGGCAGGCGTACAACCTCTTCCCGGAGGACGGCCACCGCGGTGCCAGCCTCTACCACGCCTGGGACGACGGGGGCCGGCTGCTGGGCGAGCGGGAGGCCGCCGTCACGGTCTCCTTCGACCGGCCGCACGCGGGTGCCGGGCTGCCGCTGCACGTCGGCCACGCCTACGACTTCATCCGCTGGGCGGAGCGCTACGGCTACGACCTCTCCTACGCCACCGCCTCGGACCTGCACGCCGGCCTGGTCGAACCGGCCCGGCACAAGGCGCTGATCTTCCCCGGGCACGACGAGTACTGGTCCGAGCCGATGCGCCGTACGGTCGAGCGGGCCAGGGACAACGGGACTTCGCTGGTCTTCCTCTCCGCCAACACCATGTACTGGCGGGTCGAGCTGACGGCCGGTCCGTCCGGTGAGCCGAACCGGCTGCTCAACTGCCGCAAGCGCCAACGGGTTCCGGCCGGGCAGCCGGCAGCCGGGGTGCCCGGCAGCCAGAGCGCGCTGTGGCGGGACGCGGGCGAGCCGGAGCAGCACCTCCTCGGCGTCCAGTACGCGGGGAGCGTGCCCACGCCCGTTCCGCTGGTGGCCCGGAACACCTCGCACTGGCTCTGGGAGGGAACCGGTCTGCGGGAGGGGGAGCAGCTGCCCGGGCTGGTCGCGGGCGAGGCGGACTGCTACTTCCCGAGGGTCGCCCTGCCGGAGAACACCGAGCGGATCCTGCTCGCCCACTCCCCGTACCGCGACGTCCTCGGCAAACCCCGCCACCAGGAGACTTCGCTCTACCGGGCCCCCAGCGGCGCGTACGTCTTCGCGGCCGGCACCTTCGCCTGGTCCCCGGCCCTCGACCGCCCCGGCCACACCGACGAGCGCATCCAGCGGGCGACGGCCAACCTGCTCGACCACGTCTGCAAGGAGGGCTAGGGCCTGTCCGGTGGGGCGGGCGGGAGGGCGTCCGCGGTGCGCCGTCACGGGGGTTTTCCACGCCGGCGGGGCCCGTGCTGGTAAGGGGTGGGAGCTACGCGCGTGGAACAGGCTGGGAGGGGGCTTCGTGACAGACTCGGGGCCAGTGACCTCCCCTTTCTCGCCGAACCGGGGCGAGAACCACCCTGAGGACTGAGACACCTTGAGCGGATTTGTCACCAAGCCCGAGCCGGTCCAGGTACCCGGCCTGGTCCACCTGCACACCGGCAAGGTGCGCGATCTCTACCGTGCGGAGAACGGCGACCTGGTGATGGTGGCCAGTGACCGGACCTCCGCCTTCGACTGGGTGCTGCCGACCGACATCCCCGACAAGGGCCGGATCCTCACCCAGCTCTCGCTGTGGTGGTTCGAGCGGATCGCCGACATCGTGCCCAACCACGTGATCTCTACCGAGGTCCCGGCCGGCGCGCCCGCCGACTGGAAGGGCCGCACCCTGGTCTGCCGTGCCCTGGACATGGTCCCGGTGGAGTGCGTGGCCCGCGGCTACCTGGCCGGTTCCGGTCTGGTGGAGTACCAGGCGGACCGTACGGTCTGCGGCATCGCGCTGCCCGAGGGGCTCGAGAACGGCTCCGAACTGCCCGCGCCGATCTACACCCCGGCGCTGAAGGCCGAGGTCGGCGAGCACGACGAGAACGTCTCCTACGAGGAGACCGCCCGCCGGATCGGCTCCGAGCTGGCCGCCACCCTGCGGCAGACCACGCTGGCCGTGTACTCCCGGGCCCGGGACATCGCCCGCGAGCGGGGGATCATCCTCGCCGACACCAAGTTCGAGTTCGGCCTGAGCAACGGCGAACTGGTGATCGGCGACGAGGTGCTCACCCCGGACTCCTCCCGCTTCTGGCCCGTCGACCAGTGGGAGCCGGGCCGCGCCCAGCCGTCCTTCGACAAGCAGTTCATCCGCGACTGGCTGACCTCGCCCGAGTCCGGTTGGGACCGCGGGAGCGAGCTCCCGCCGCCCGCGCTGCCCGCCGACGTCGTAGAGCGCAGCCGCGCCAAGTACGTCGAGGCCTACGAGCGCCTGACCGGTCTCAACTGGGCCTGAGGGCCGAAGGCCGCCGGAGTCCCGCGCACTCCGGGCCGTTCGCGCTCCTGGAGTCCCCCCTGCCCCAGGGGCGCGAACGGCCCGACGGCGTGCGCCGGGGCGGCCGGACGGCACACCCCCGTCGCGCCGCCGCCCTGACCGGCGGTCAGATCCAGCCGTGCTCGCGCGCCACCCGGACCGCCGCGTGGCGGTTCTCCGCACCCAGCTTGGTGGCGGCGGAGGAGAGGTAGTTGCGTACCGTGCCGGGGGAGAGCGAGGCCCGTTCGGCGATCTCGGCGATCGAGGTGCCGTCGGCGGCCAGCTCCAGCACGTCGGTCTCCCGGGGCGTCAGCGGGCTCTCCCCGGCGCTGATCGCGTCGGCGGCCAGCTCGGGATCCACGTACCGGCCGCCGGCCCGGACGGTGCGGATGATCCCGGCCAGCTCCTCGGCCGAGACGGTCTTGGGCAGGAAGGCGCGCGCCCCGACCTCCAGCGCGCGCTTCAGGTAGCCGGGGCGGCCGTGACCGGTGACGATCATGGCGCGGCAGCCCGGCAGCCGCCGGCGCAGCTCGGCCGCCACCTCGATACCGTCCAGACCGGGCATCTGGAGGTCGAGCACGGCGACGTCAGGCCGGTGCGCCTCGGCCATCGCCAGCGCCTCGGGCCCGGAGGCGGCCTGGGCGACCACGGTGATGTCCTCCTCCAGCGCCAGCAGGGCGGCCATCGCGCCCCGGATCAGGTGCTCGTCGTCGGCGAGCAGGACGCAGATGCCCGGCGGCGGCGTTGCGTAGGCTGGGGCTCCGGTGGTGGGCCTGGTCATCCGGTGGTCTCCTCCAGGGCGGTGTCGGTACGGCCGTCGGCAAGGGGCAGGATCGCGGTGAGCCGGTGCCGCCCGGTGCCGGGCTTGCGGCAGGTGAGTTCGCCGCCGAGTGCGGTCAGCCGTTCGCGGAGTCCGGCCAGCCCGGTGCCGCTGCCCGTACTGGGCTTGGGGACCGTGGGCACACCGTCGTTCTCGATCTCCAGCACGGCCTGTCCACCGGTCAGTTCCAGCCGGATCGAGCAGTACCTGGCGTCGCTGTGCCGCAGCACGTTGGTGGTCGCCTCGCGGATCACCCAGCCGAGCACCGACTGGACGGTGGGCGGCAGGGCGCCGGTGTCCGGGGCCAGCTCGGCGGTGCACTCGACCTGGGCGGAGCGCAACACCGAGCGCGCGCCAGCCAGTTCGACCCGGAGGTCCGCGGCCCGGTAGCCGCGCACCACCTCGCGGACCTCGCGCTGCGACTCCTGGGCGATCCGCTGCACCTCGGCCATCTGGTCGGCGGCCTCCGGGCGGCCCCGGCGGGCCAGTTGGACGGCGAGCTCGCTCTTCAGCGCGATGGTGGTCAGGTTGCGGCCCATCACATCGTGCAGGTCGCGCGAGAACCGCAGCCGCTCCTCGGCCACCGCCAGCTGCGCCTGGCTCTCCCGCGCGGCGTCCAGCTCCCAGACCACCTTGATGACCCAGGCCGAGATGCGCCAGGCGGCGGCCATGAAGGCGGTCCACAGGGCGGTGATGATCAACACCCCGATGGTGGCGGGGAGGGAGCACCCGGTGAAGTACCCCACCGGGCCGATCAGCGCCACGGCCGCCGCGCAGGTCAGGATGCCGGAGCGGAGCGGCAGTGCGACGAACACCGGAGCGAGGCTGTAGGTCACCAGGTAGGCGATCGCGGTGGCGGTGGCCGGGAGCCGGTCGTACGCGTGGGCCGGGGCGGCCAGCAGGAGCACCGGGACGGCGGCGGTCAGCAGCAGTCCGTTGGCGACCAGCCACCCGGTGGGCCTGCCGCGGCGGCCGACGTAGTGCTCCAGGGTGGCGCGCAGGGTGCAGATGGCCAGCACGGCGCCGGCTATGGAGGCCGTCATCGCGGCCGGAAGCAGGACCGGGGAGCGGGGGTGCAGGCTGGTGACGGAGTTCAGTGCGATCAGCGGCTGGATCAGCTCGGTCAGATACATCGACCAGCGGAAGTAGATCTCCGTGCGCTGCGGTTTCCCGGTGGCCCGCCAGCGTCGCACCGGTCTGCTCAGATCCACGTTCTTCTCGCCCCGTTCCCCCGAATCAATGATTGTGCTGTCTTCCTATCAGTCAAGGGCGTGGGCGAACTGAACTGGGGGGCGGGCGAAATGAACCGGCCTCAGCCGCGCGGCTCCCAGCGGAACCAGCGGCGGGCGGCCCAGACGGCGACGGCGATCCAGAGCACGGCCAGCCCGAGGTGCGGGAGGGCCTTGGCCCAGGTACCGAGGAAGTCGGTGGCAGCGGAGCTGCCGTCGGTGCCGAACCAGCCGATCCGCACCAGCTGGAAGGCCGGGGTGGTGGGCAGCGCGCGGCAGAAGGTGGCGAGCTGGTGCGGCAGGATCTCCAGGGGGATCATCATTCCGGAGCCGAGCTGTGCGAGCAGCATGATCGGCAGGGTGCTGATCCCGGCGCTCTCGACGGTCTTGGTGAAGGCGCTGGTGGCGGCTGCCAGAACGACCATCAGGGCTATGCCGAGCACCAGCCCGAGCACCAGCAGGACCGGGTTCACCGGCGCCGGCAGCTTCAGCACCACGGCCCCGCCGACGCCCAGGACGACGCACTCCACGAGCGCGAGGATCACCGAGGGTACGGCCGTCCCGCCGAGGATCTCCAGATCGGTCGCCTCGCCGGTGCGCATCCGCTTGAGCACCAGGGCGATGCGGCGGCCGACGTACGCGGCGGTCAGGTTGTAGTAGACGACGAACATCAGGATCATCCCCGCCACCGCGCTGATCAAGGTGGCGTGCTGGTCGAGATCCGGCTTGTGGGTGGCCATCTGCTTGAGCATGGAGTGCACCACGAGGACCATCGCCGCCGGCATCGCCAGGGCCATGTACAGCGCGGTGCGGTTGCGCAGCAGCAGGGTGGTCTCGGCGCGGCCGAGCGCGATCAGCCGGCCGAAGGACGAGGTCCGGGCCGGAGCGGCGGTGGCGGTCAGGGTGGTCATCGGGCAGATCCGATCAGAGCGGGGGTGTCGGTGTCGTTGTCGTTGTCGGCCTCCGCGGCGATCGCCAGGAAGGCCTCCTCGAGCGAGGCGCTGCGGGCGTCCAGCCCACCGAGCTCGATCTGGTGGTGTGCCGCCCAGCCGAGCAACTCGGTGAGGGTGGCCTGGAGTCGCGGGGTGCGCAGGGTGATCCGGCGGCCCTCGGCGCTGACCTCGGCGTCCAGCGGCGGCAGGCTGAGGTCCTGGTGGCGGCCGTGCCGCTCGGGCAGTTCGAAGGTGATCCTGGACGGGCGGTCGGCGATCACCTGGGCGACGGTGCCGCCGGTGACCACCCGGCCCCGGTGCATGATGGCGAGGCGGTCGGCGAGCTCCTGCGCCTCCTCCAGGTAGTGCGTGGTCAGCAGCACCGTGGTGCCCTGGGCCCGCAGCTCGCGGACCAGCCGCCAGACGGCGGCCCGGGCCTCCGGGTCCAGGCCGGTGGAGGGTTCGTCCAGGAAGAGCACCTCGGGACGGCCGAGCAGCGCCATGGCCAGGTCGAGCCGGCGCCGCTCGCCGCCGGAGAGCTGCTTGACCCGTACCCGGCGCCGGTCCAGCAGGCCGACCAGGTCGAGCGCCTCGTCCACCGGGCGGGCACCGCTGGTGAGCCCGGACCAGGTGCGGCCGGTCTCGGCGACGGTGAGCTCGGAGGGGAAGCCGCCTTCCTGCAGCATGATCCCGATCCGGGGCCGGACCAGCGCCCGCGCCCGGTACGGGTCGTGGCCGAGCACCTGGACCGTTCCCCCGGTCGGGGCGGCCAGGCCCTCGATCAGCTCCATGGTGGAGGTCTTTCCCGCGCCGTTGGTGCCGAGCAGGGCGAAGAGCTCACCCCGGCGGACGGTGAGGTCGATGCCGCGGACGGCGTCGAAACCGGCCGGTCCGGCGGGACCGTAGCGGCGCTGCAGGCCGCGGACCTCGATGGCGGGCTGCTGCTCGGAGGAGCTGCTGTTCTTCATGCCCTCAGCCTCCCGTCGGCCGGGCTGCGGGGGCAGTGCGTGCCGTCATCGAAGGCCGGTGCGGATCCACGGACCGGCGATGACAAATGTCATGAGTGGAGGAACGGTGGAGATGCGCGCGGCCGGCGGAGAACGCCTGGGAAAAGCCGGCCGGGGTGGAGACGACGGCCACGGACGGGGCGGCGGGAGACGGAGACGGCGAAGGCCCCCTCGCTTGAGGGGGCCTTCGCAACCGGAGCGGACGACGAGATTCGAACTCGCGACCCTCACCTTGGCAAGGTGATGCTCTACCAACTGAGCCACGTCCGCACGATCTTCAATTATGAGTACTGCGAGAGTACTACGAGCGGACGACGAGATTCGAACTCGCGACCCTCACCTTGGCAAGGTGATGCTCTACCAACTGAGCCACGTCCGCACGGTGCGTTTCGACGTTTCCGTCTGGTGCACCAGCCGCCTCTCCGGTTCCCCGTTGCGGCGACGAGGAATACTCTACCCCATCTTTCGGGGTGGTCGCCCCACCCTTCCCGCCGACGCGGTCGGGGCGGGGGCGACGGGTCTGCCGGGGCGGGTCAGTTCGCCTCGGCGAAAGCCTCGTAGACGTGCTTGGGGATGCGGCCGCGGGCGGGCAGCTCCATGCCGCGCGACTGGGCCCAGGCGCGGACCGCGGCCGGGTCGGGGGTGAGCGCGGTGCGACGGAAGGACTTGCCGGTACGGCTCTGGCGCCGCCCGGCGGCGACGAACGGAGCGAGGGCCTCCCGCAGCTTCTCCGCGTTGTCCACGGACAGGTCGATCTCGTACGACTTCCCGTCTACGCCGAAGTGGACGGTTTCCGCCGCGGCGCCGCCGTCCAGGTCGTCGGAGAGCGTGACAACTACACGCTGAGCCATGGGTGTCAATCCTCTCGGGCAATTCGGCCGTCGGGCGCGGGCTGCGCTCGCCGACCCCGTGCACCGGCTGGGAATGATGAGCAGGCGGACGGCATCGGCCCATGCCGATACGCCCGACTCTCCGTTGCCGGTCGCCCTATTCTGCACCCGAAGCGGGTGGAAATCGAAGGCCTCCATGCTTTCTTTTTCCGAATTTTCATCGGTCTTCACGCTTGGCGGATAGTCCCGATACGGGTGGTCGATCTGTCCGGAGTGCCGGTATTCGGACGTTCCCGTGGATGCTCCACAAGGGGGATTTAAGCCGCTGAAAGCGGGCACTCCAAGAGGTGGCTGAGCGCCCTGGAACCCTTGGTACGTAAGGGGCGTTGGTCTACGCGCGTTGCCCTGACCGGCAGGCAAACTCGGCCGAAAGCCCCGGTAGTCTGAAGGTCCCCCGCCTTCACGCACCACACCACCGGGAGTGCAAGTGGCACGCGTCGTAGTCGACGTCATGCTCAAGCCGGAGATCCTCGACCCCCAGGGACAGGCGGTGCAGCGTGCACTGCCCCGTCTGGGATTCGACGGGATCGCCGATGTCCGTCAGGGCAAGCGTTTCGAACTGGAGCTGGAAGGGCCGGTGGACGACGCCGCGCTCGCCCGCATCCGCGAAGCCGCCGAGACCTTCCTCGCCAACACCGTGATCGAGGACTTCACCGTCCGCATCGAGGAGGAGGCGAAGTGACGACCCGCGTAGGCGTAGTCACTTTCCCCGGCTCTCTCGACGACCGCGACGCCCAGCGCGCGGTCCGCCTGGCCGGCGCCGAGCCGGTTGCCCTCTGGCACCGTGACAAGGATCTCCACCAGGTCGACGCGGTCGTCCTGCCGGGCGGATTCAGTTACGGCGACTATCTCCGGGCCGGTGCCATCTCCCGCTTCTCGCCCGTGATGCAGACCATCATCGAGCAGGCGAAGCTGGGAATGCCGGTCCTCGGCATCTGCAACGGCTTCCAGGTGCTCACCGAGTCGCACTTGCTGCCCGGTGCGATGCTCCGCAACAACCACCTGCACTTCATCTGCCGTGAGCAGAAGCTGCGCGTGGAGAATGCGGGTACCGCGTGGACGTCTGATTACCAGGCGGGACAGGAGATTTACATCCCGCTGAAGAACATGGACGGCCGCTACACCGCCGACGCCCGCACCATCGACGAGCTCGAGGCCGAGGGCCGGGTCGTTTTCCGCTACCTGGCCAGTGGCCCGGGCGAGGTGGGTAACCCGAACGGTTCGCTCAATGACATTGCCGGCATCTGCAACGCCGCCGGCAACGTCGTCGGTCTGATGCCGCACCCGGAGCACGCCGTCGAACCGCTGGTCGGCACCGGCGGAACCGATGGTCTGGGCTTCTTCACTTCCGTTCTGAAGCAGCTGGTGAACACCTGATGTCCCTCGACACCGTCAAGAACGCCGAGCAGACCCCGGACGCCGCCCAGCCCTGGGCCGAGCTCGGTCTGAAGGAAGACGAGTACGCCCGGATCCGGGAGATCCTAGGCCGCCGCCCCACCGGCGCCGAGCTGGCGATGTACTCCGTCATGTGGTCGGAGCACTGCTCGTACAAGAGCTCCAAGGTGCACCTGAAGCAGTTCGGCGAGAAGAAGCCGGACAGCGACGCGATGCTGGTCGGTATCGGCGAGAACGCCGGCGTTGTGGACGTCGGCCAGGGTTACGCGGTCACCTTCAAGGTCGAGTCGCACAACCACCCGTCGTACATCGAGCCCTACCAGGGCGCGGCCACGGGTATCGGCGGCATCGTCCGCGACATCCTGGCGATGGGCGCCCGGCCGGTCGCCGTGATGGACCCGCTGCGCTTCGGCGCGGCCGACCACCCGGACACCCGGCGCGTGCTGCCCGGGATCGTCTCGGGCATCGGCGGATACGGCAACTGCCTGGGCCTGCCAAACATCGGCGGCGAGGTCGTCTTCGACTCCTGCTACCAGGGAAACCCGCTGGTCAACGCGCTCTGCGTGGGCGTGATGAAGCACGAGGACATCCACCTCGCGCAGGCCTCCGGCGCCGGCAACAAGGTCATCCTGTACGGCGCCCGGACGGGCGGCGACGGCATCGGCGGTGTCTCGGTGCTGGCCTCGGAGACCTTCGACGCGACCGGCCCGGCCAAGCGCCCCGCCGTCCAGGTCGGCGACCCGTTCCAGGAGAAGCTGCTCATCGAGTGCACCCTGGAGATCTTCGCCGAGAAGCTGGTCAAGGGCATCCAGGACCTCGGCGGCGCCGGGCTGTCCTGCGCCACCAGCGAGCTGGCCTCGGCCGGCTCGGGCGGTATGCGGATCGAGCTGGACACCGTGCCGCTGCGCGACCACACGCTCTCGCCGGAGGAGATCCTCATGAGCGAGTCGCAGGAGCGCATGTGCGCGATCGTCGAGCCCGACAAGGTCGACCGCTTCCTGGAGATCTGCGAGAAGTGGGACGTCATCGCCACCGTGATCGGTGAGGTGACCGACGGCGAGCGCCTGGAGATCTTCTGGCACGGTGAGCTGGTGGTGGACGTACCGCCGCGCACCGTTGCCCACGAGGGTCCGACCTACCACCGCCCGTACGCCCGCCCGAGCTGGCAGGACGCGCTTCAGGCCGACGCGCCGACGGGGTCCCGGCTCGCCCGGCCCGCCGATGGCGAGGCGCTGAAGGCGGACCTGCTGAAGGTCGTCGGTTCGCCGAACCAGGCCTCCAAGGCGTGGATCACCGACCAGTACGACCGCTTCGTGCTCGGCAACACGGTGCTCGCCTCGCCCGAGGACTCCGGCATGATCCGGATCGACGAGGAGACCGACCTCGGTGTCTCCCTCGCCACCGACGGCAACGGCCGCTACACCAAGCTGGACCCGTACACCGGTGCCCAGCTGGCCCTGGCCGAGGCGTACCGCAACGTCGCGGCCGGCGGCGCCAAGCCGCTCGCCGTCTCCGACTGCCTCAACTTCGGCTCCCCCGAGGACCCGGACGTGATGTGGCAGTTCGCCGAGGCCACCCGCGGCCTGGCCGACGCCTGCCAGGTGCTCGGCACCCCGGTCACGGGCGGCAACGTCTCGCTCTACAACCAGACCGGCGAGGTCGCCATCCACCCGACCCCCGTGGTCGCGGTGCTCGGCGTCATCGACGACGTCAACCGGCGCACCCCGATCGGTTTCGGCGAGTCCGGCCAGCTGCTCTACCTGCTCGGTGACACCGCCGACGAACTGGGCGGCTCCGCCTGGTCGCAGGTTATCCACGACCACCTCGGCGGCCTGCCGCCCAAGGTGGACCTGGAGCGCGAGCGGCTGCTCGGCGAGATCCTGATCGCCGCCTCGCGCGACGGCATGATCGACGCCGCGCACGACCTCTCGGACGGCGGTCTGGGCATGGCGCTGGTGGAGAGCTGCCTCAAGGGCGGCAACGGTGCCCGGGTCGTGGTGCCGGAGGGCATGGACCCGTTCGTGTTCCTGTTCTCCGAGTCGGCTGGGCGCGCGGTGGTCGCGGTGCCGCGCAGCGAGGAGGTCCGGTTCAACGACATGTGCGGTGCGCGCGGTCTCCCGGCCACCCGCATCGGTGTCGTGGACGGCGAAACCCTCGACGTCCAGGGCCAGTTCAGCGTCTCGCTGACCGAGCTCAAGGACGCGCACACCGGCGTCATCGAGGCGCTGCTCGCCTAGTCCGTTCGCACGCGGCCCCGTCCGGGGCGGCGCGACAGTGGTCAGGGGCGCGGGGAACCGGAACCGCGCCCCTGACCACTGTCGCGGCCGGTACTCAACCCCGCCGTGCGCCCGCTCGGCCGGGCCGCTGTTCCGTACACCGGCGCTTCGTTAGCCTGCCGGGTATGACCAAGCCCCGTGTGTACGACCCCGTCAAGGTCCGCGCCGCCCTCGCCGGGCAGGCCGAGGTGCTGCGCGGCGCGGTCCGCGAGCTCTGCGCCCGTCCCGATGCCGAGGAGATGCTCAACCGGCCGACCAGGCTGGGGGACTGGAAGGTCCGGCAGTTGGTCGCGCACCTCGGCCAGGCGCTGGAGATGCTGCCCGGGCGGCTCGACGGCCCGGTGCCGGGGGGCGATCCGCTGCCCCTGGTCGAGTGGGTGGGCCTGACGCGGACCGCGGCCGCGGCGGTCGAGGAGATGGTCGAGGAGCACGCGCGGAAGGCCTTCGGGGGCACTCCCGAGGAGGTGGCCCGGGAGTTCGACCGGGCCGCCGACGCACTGCTGAGCGCCCTGGACCGCCCCGAAGTCGCCGAGCCCGGACGGAAGTTCGCGAGCCGCTTCGGCCCGATACTGATGACCGACGTACTGGTCACCCGCCTGGTCGAGGCCGTGGTGCACGCGGACGACCTCGCGGACGCGCTCGGCCTGGCCGGCTTCCCGCACGTCAAGCAAGCGGTGGCCGCCGTCACCCGGCTGCTGGCCGACGCGTTCGCCGCGCAGGTCCCCGGAGGATCAGTGGAGTTGAGGATCCCCCCGTACGCCGTGGTGCAGGCCGTACCCGGGCCGAGGCACACCCGGGGCACCCCGCCGAACGTCGTCGAGACCGACCCGCTCAGCTGGATCCGCCTCGCCACCGGACGCACCGACTGGGCCGCCGCGGTCGAGTCCACCGCGGTCTCGGCCAGCGGGGAGCGCAGCGACCTCTCCGGGTACCTGCCCGTCATGGGCTGAGGGACGCCTGCGCCGAGCCGTCGCGGAGGGCCAAGTAAGCTCACCAACCGGCCGGAGAGGCAAGGACGATGGGGGAGTGGGCATGACCGGGCAGGGCCACGCGATACCGCCGCTGCGGGCCGGACGACGCCCGGCCGGGGCCGCGCTGCTGGGCTGGCTGGACGACGACCGCGCCCCCCGGCTCTGCCGGATCGCCGGAGCACCCGGCTCGGGCAAGACCCACCTGCTGGAGTGGCTGGTCCAGGCCTGCGGCGGTGAAGGGGCCCCGGAGCGGCGGCGGCTGCACGCCGTGGTCCCGGCCGACGGCACGAGCGTACGGGGCGTGGTCTGGGCGCTCGGCCGCCGACTCGGCGTGGTCGCCCGCACTCCCGGCGACCTGCTCAGCGCGCTGGCCGAGAGCGACGGTCGGACGGTCGTCTGCCTGCCCGGCCTCAACCGGGCCGCCGACCCCGCCCGGCTGGTCGCCGAACTCCTCGACCCGCTGCTGCGCCTGCCCCGGATCCGGCTGATCGTGGAGGCCCCGGAGGGCAGCCCCGGGGCGCTCGGCCTCACCGCCGTCGAGCAGCCCGCCGTCCTCGACCTCGATCTGCCGCAGTGGACCGACCAGGCCCGCTACCAGCACTGGTGCGCGGGCCTGAACGCCGACTCCGCCGGCTACCCGAGCCCGGGTGCCGCGCTCGGCCACACCCGGCCCGAAGCCCCCGTCACCGTGGCCCAACTGGCCGCCCGGGTGCCGCGCCGCGGTGACGGCGGCCTCGACCCGACCACCGCCGACGAGCGGGTGCTCTCCGAACTCTGGACGGCGACCACCCGCGAGGGCGGCACCGTCGGGCTGCTGGCCGATCCGGCCATGCTCACCTGTGCGGGGCCGGTCGCGGTGACCGCCGCCCTGGAGGACATCGGCGGCCCGATCCCGGCCGCCTGGGACGCGGCCGGGCCGGCGCTGATCGCCGAACCCGACCCCGGCGTACGGGCCACCCTGCTGCGCACCCGGCTGATCGGCTTGGACGACCGGGCCGCCGAGCGGCTCGCCACCGTGCCCGCGCCCTGGCGCGGGGCCTGGGCGCTCTGGCCCAACTCCTCGATCGGCTGGCCCGGTCCGGTGGCCTCGCTGGCTCTCGGCGCGGGCGCCTACGCGGGCCAGCTGCTGCTCGCCGACCCGGGGGGCACCATCCGCACCGTCCAGGCGGAGACCGGTGTCCCGCTGGCCCGGGTGGCCACGCCGGGTCCCGAGCCGTTGCGGGCGCTCGCCGTCACCGCCGACGGCGAGGTGCTGCTGCTGGACGCCTCGGGCGGCCTGGAGGCGGTACCGGCTCCCGGGGGTACTGCCGAACAGCCCTCGGCGACGGCGGGCCCGCTGGACGCGCTGCGCGGTGCGGCCGAGGGCGGCCTGAGCGCGCTGGCCACCGTCCCCGGCCTGCCCGGCTCGGCGCCGGCGGTGGCCGACGAGTCCGGTTCGGTGCACTGGTACCAGGACGGCACGGTACTCACCGAGCGGCTGCACACCGGCCCGGTGACGGCCCTCGCGGGTGCCGTCGTGGACGGGCGCCCGGTGCTGGTCTGCGGTGGCTTCGACGGGACCGTCCGGGCCTGGTGGCCCGGAACGGCGCCGCAGGCCGAGCCGTCGGCCCGTCGTCAGGGGCCGGTCAACGCGGTCGCCGCGGCCGGGACCCCGGCCGGCCTGGTGCTCGCCGCCGCCTGGGCCGACGGCCTGGTCCGGATCAGCGCGCCGCACCGTTCCGAGCCGCTGGACCTGCGCCTTGGCTCCCAGGTCTGGGCCCTCACCCTGGCCGACGGCCGACTGGTCCTCGGCACCTCGGACGGCATCGCCGCGATCGAGTACTGACCCGAAGCGCGGGGGACCGCGTGGGCTGCCGGGGCCGCTCGCGCGGCCCGGTGGGACGGGGCCCCGCGGTTACGGCACGCTCGGACCGCTGATGTAGGTGCCGTCGGCGGTGTACGGCCAGGCGTTGGGCAGGCAGCCGTTGAGGCCGTAGATCTGCTGCATCATCGCCGGGGCGAGCTTGCCCTTGCCGGGGCAGCCTTCGTGGCCGTGGCCGATCCGGTGGCCGACCTCGTGATTGATGATCAGGGCGCGGTAGTCGTCGATCGATCCGGTGAACTGCGGCGAACCGGTGTTCCAGCGCTTGAGGTTGACCACGACCTGCGGGCCGACGTCGCAGTTCACCTCGCCGCCGGTGTTCAGTCCACCGGTCGCGCAGATCGCGTCGACGGTGGCCGGTGAGGCGATCTTGATGGTGAAGTCGTACTTGCCGTCGGACACCAGCTGGAAGCCGTCCTTGCCGTTGGTGGTCCAACTCCGCTTGTCGGAAAGGATGTTGTGGATCTGCTTGGCGGCGGCCTGGGCGTCGATCCCGATGCCGTCCTCGACCTCGACCTTGTAGCGGCGGATGTTGCCCTGCCCGGCGGCGGCGCCGTCGGCGACGGCCGTGGTGAAGGTGCCCTTGCCCTTGGCCGGTCCGGGGTCGGCCGAACTGCTCGCCGGGGGCGGGGCCGAGGGCGAGGACGGCGACGAGGAGGACGAGGACGTGGCGCCGGGTGAACTCGGCGTCTCCACGCGGCCGCTGGGGCTGTCCGAACCGCCGGCGGCGGGCGACTCGCTCATCGACGGGACCGCCCGGGCCTGGGCGGTCGGACCGGCGGTCGGCCTGTCGCTGCCGCCGCCGGGTACCACCAGTGCGGCGGCCGCGGCGAGGCCTCCGCCCAGCAGTGCGAGCTGAATGGCCAGTCTGCGTCGCTTGGCCTGTCGGCGGCGTCTGGCCTGCCGGCGGTTCGGGGCGGCCTGGGAACGGCCCTTCGTGGTTGCTCGCACGCGTACGCTCTCTGGTCGCCCGACAGGGTGATGCACCGTCAACTAGTTGACGGTGTCGACCACCCTTGCACGCCGCGCGGCGGGCTGTCCACATACTCTCAATTCGACCGGAGCGCAAGACCCCCGATGCCACGGATGGTGCCCGAACGCCTCCGGACCGTGTGCGGGGGCGCGGATGGCAGACTTCACTGCATGACCAACTACAAGAACCTGCTCGGCGGACCGGAACCGACCCTGCTGCCCGAGGACGAGCAGCCGTACCGGATGCTCGGCGAGGAGTCGGCGTCCCCGACCCAGGTCGCGGCGGCGTTCCCGACCTTCTCGCTGGCCTGGGCGATGCTCGCCGACGACGCCTTCGACGCCGGTCGCGTGGTGGAGTCGTACGCCTACGCGCGCACCGGTTACCACCGGGGCCTGGACGCGCTGCGCCGCAACGGCTGGAAGGGCCACGGCCCGGTGCCGTGGGAGCACCGGGGCAACCGGGGATTCCTGCGCTGCCTCGCCGGCCTGGCCCGCGCGGCGGACGCGATCAAGGAGACCGAGGAGGCCGAGCGCTGCTGGCAGTTCCTGCGCGACAGCAGCGCGGAGGCTTACGCCGAGCTCAAGCAGTAGCCGCCCGCCGCTCATGCCGAAGGGGTGCCCTCCGCCGTCGCGGAGGGCACCCCCTGGTGCTCTCGGGGCCCGGTAGCCCGGTAGCCCGGTAGCCCGGTGGGCCGGTGGGCCGGGGCCTTGCCCGGTGGGCAGGGACCTTGCCTGGTGGGCCGGGACCCACCCGATGCGGCCGGGCCTTTACTTGATGCGGTTGCCGGCCGAGCGCAGCTGCTGGGCGGCCTCGAGCACGCGGGCGGCCATGCCCGCCTCGGCCAGCTTGCCCCAGGTGCGCGGGTCGTAGGTGCTCTTCTTGCCGACCTCGCCGTCGACCTTCAGCACACCGTCGTAGTTCTTGAACATGTGGTCCGCGACCGGGCGGGTGAACGCGTACTGGGTGTCGGTGTCGAGGTTCATCTTCACGACGCCGTTCTCCAGTGCGGTGGCGATCTCCTGCGGGGTGGAGCCGGAGCCGCCGTGGAAGACGAAGTCGAACGGGTCGGTCTTGCCGTACTGCTTGCCGATCGCGTCCTGCAGCTCGCGCAGCAGCTCCGGCTTCAGCACCACGTTGCCCGGCTTGTAGACACCGTGGACGTTGCCGAAGGAAGCGGCCAGCAGGTAGCGGCCCTTCTCGCCCAGGCCCAGGGCCTCGGCGGTGCGGACGGCGTCGTTGACGGTGGTGTACAGCTCGTCGTTGATCTCGTGCGAGACGCCGTCCTCCTCGCCACCGGTCGGGGTGATCTCGACCTCAAGGATGATCTTGGCGGCGGCGGCCTGGGCGAGCAGCTCCTGGGCGATGCTCAGGTTGTCGCTCAGGGTCTCGGCGGAGCCGTCCCACATGTGCGACTGGAAGAGCGGGTTCTGGCCCTTGGCCACGCGCTCGGCGGAGATCGCCAGCAGCGGGCGGACGTAGCCGTCCAGCTTGTCCTTCGGGCAGTGGTCGGTGTGCAGCGCGACGGTGATGTCGTACTTGGCGGCCACGATGTGGGCGAACTCGGCGAGCGCGACGGCGCCGGTCACCATGTCCTTCTTGTGCTGGCCGCCGAGGAACTCCGCGCCACCGGTGGAGATCTGGATGATGCCGTCGCTCTCGGCCTCGGCGAAACCGCGCAGGGCGGCGTGCAGCGTCTGCGACGAGGTGACGTTGATGGCCGGGTAGGCGAACTTGCCCGCCTTGGCCCGGTCGAGCATCTCGTTGTAGACCTCGGGAGTTGCGATGGGCATGCGAATCCGCTCCTGTCGGTGTGGGGCGCTCGGACGACTCTGTCCGAGACGCGGTACGCCTGGGTCGAAATGAGGCAGTTGCTGGCCGGCGCGACGCTGCGCTGCGGCTCCGGCACCCGGTTCGACGGTGCCGACCGCGGTACGAGGGACGAGGGTGGTTCCATGACCGCGAGGCGGACACCCGTGCCATCTTCCCAGACTCGTCCCCCGGGGTCACCCAGCGGCCCACCACCTGGGACGGAGCCCTTCGAAGCGGGCCGCGAAGGCGCTGCCGGGGCCCCGCCGTACCGGTGTCTTCAGCTCTTCGCCAGCCCGGAACGCTATCCTGCGCGCGTGGACACCATGAACCAGCTAGCCGTCAACGTGCTCGACGCAAAGTCGCTGATCTCGTCGCTGGGTGCCATCGGGCTGCTCGCGATCATCTTCGCCGAGACGGGCCTGCTGGTCGGGTTTTTCTTCCCCGGCGACTCCCTGCTGATCCTGGCCGGAGTGGCCGCCTCCAGCGCCGCCTCCACGGTGCTGGGCGAGGGCGCCAGGCTCCCGGCCGCGGTGCTCTTCCTCGGCGCGCCGATCTGCGCCGTCGCCGGAGCGCAGCTCGGCCATCTGATCGGCGCCAAGGTCGGACCACGGCTGTTCGACAAGCCCGAGTCGAAGATCTTCCGCCGGGAGTACGTGGTCAAGGCGGAGGAGTACTTCGACAAGTTCGGCCCGGCGAAGGCCGTGGTGATGGCCCGCTTCATCCCGATCGTGCGGACCTTCCTCAACCCGGTCGCGGGCACGCTGGAGATGCCGGCCAAGACCTTCTTCGCCTGGAACGTGGTCGGCGGTGTGCTGTGGACCGAGTCCATGCTGGCGATCGGCTACTTCTTCGGTGACGCGATGGCGCCGGTGATCGACAAGTACCTGATCCCGGCGATGGCGCTGATCGTCCTGATCTCGGTCTCGCCGATCATCGTCGAGGTGCTGCGGGAGCGCAAGAAGAAGAAGGCCGGCCTGGCCACCGAGGGCAGCGAGCCGGTCACCGGGGGCGGCCGCCACCGCAAGGTCTGAACGGGGCGGCCCGGACGACGGCGACGGCCGGTGTTTCACGTGGTTTCACGTGAAACACCGGCCGTCGCCGTAATCTGCTCGACCTCCGGGTTTACAGGCCCAGGTCGTCCAGGGTGTAGGCGGTGTAGTAGGGCAGACCCGCCTTCTCGATCGCCGGGGCTGCGCCGCGCTCCACGATCACCGCGACGCCGACCACCTCGGCGCCGGCCTCACGCAGCGCCTCGACGGCGGTGAGCACCGAACCGCCGGTGGTGGAGGTGTCCTCGACCGCCAGCACCCGGCGGCCCTTGACGTCCGGGCCCTCGATCCGGCGCTGCAGACCGTGCGCCTTGCCCGTCTTGCGGACCACGAAGGCGTCGAGCTTGCGGCCGCGGGCGGCGGCGGCGTGCATCATCGCGGTGGCCACCGGGTCGGCGCCCAGGGTCAGCCCGCCCACGGCGTCGTACTCCAGGTCCGCGGTGGCGTCCAGCATGACCTTGCCCACCAGCGGCGCCGCCTCGGCGTCCAGCGTGACGCGGCGCAGGTCCACGTAGTAGTCGGCCTCCAGGCCGGAGGAGAGGGTGACCTTGCCGTGTACGACGGCCTTGTCCTTGATCTGCGCCAGCAGGGCGTCGCGGTCATTGTTCATGAGCAGCCAGTCTAGGCCCCGGAGCCCCTGCGCGACCGCGAAGGGCCCGCACCGGCACGGCGGAACCCGTGGAGCCGGAACCGGCCGCGCATGCGGCCGGTCGCACCCGGGCCAGCGTGCGTGCGCAACCGCGGGTCGCCGGTGGACCCGGTCCCGTCTCCCCTGGGGGCGTCAGCGTCGGCGGAGGGCGCGCACCAGGATCACCGCGCCACCGATCAGCGCCACTCCACCGCCGATCACCCACGGCATCGCGCCGCGGTCACCGATCGGGCCGCCGCTGACCGGGGTCACGTCCGTTCCGGCCCAGCGGGTGGCGGCCCGGTCACGGGCGCTGCGGGCGGGCGGCGCGGGCGCGTACCGGCCGCGCGGCGGGGCGTGGTCCACCTCCTCGGCCGAGCGGCCGACGATGCTCCGGCGCACCGGGCCGGTGAGCGGTTCGTCCGCCGAGCCGAGACCTTGCTCGTACTCCTGCTCGAACTCGTGGGGCAGGCCCGCCGGGGAGTCGGGGATCTCGACCGCCTCCTCGACCGTTTCCTCCTCGGCCTCGCCCGTACCCTGTGCGGCTTCCGCCGCCTCGGTCGCACCGGCCCCTTCCGTCACGCCCGTCTCGGCTGCCTCTTCGGCTGCCTCGGCAGTCTCCTCGGCCTCCGCAGCCTCAGCCGCCCCGGCGGTCGCTTCCTCCGGCTCGGCGGCCCCGGCCTCCGGAGAGGCGGTCTCGGCCTCGGCGGCCTCGGCGGCCTCGGCGGCTTCGGTGGCTTCAGCGGTCTCGGTGGCTTCAGCGGTCTCGGTGGTCTCGGTGGTCTCGGCGGGCTCCTCCTGGCTCTTCGCGAAGACGGCCTCGTCCGAGAAGGGGATCAAGTCGGAGAGGTCCTCGTCCAGGTCGCTGCCGAAGCCCGGGGCGTGGGCCTCCAGGTAGACGACGGTGGCGCCGGGCGGCTCCTCGCCGGCGGCCTCGGCGGCCAGCGCGGCGGCGAACCGCTCCAGCAGTCGACGACCGGCCGCGGCCAGGGTGGCGGAGTCCAGCTCGGCCAGCCGGCCGCTCGCGCTCAGGTCGCCGGTGAACCGCAGGGCGGTGCTCGGCGTCTCCTCGTCGTCGGCCGGGGCGACGGCGATCCTGACGGTCGCGCTCGCCTCGCCGCTGCCCCGCGACTCCTGGCCCTCGCCGAAGGCGGTGAGGACACCCTCCCGTCCCCCGATCAGCGAGAGCACGCCACGGTAGGTGATGGTGGAGCCGCCGATCCGCAGCCGGAGCCGGCCGCCGATCTCGTCGCCGAACGCGTACCGCGAGGCCTTCTTGGCGGCGTTCTTCCGGCTCCGGCCGCCCTTGCCGGACTTCTTGGCGGCGTTCTTCGCGGCGTCCTCGGCGGCGCCGGCCTCGGCGTCCTCATCGGCGTCGGTGCTCAGCCCGGGCACACAGCGGACCAGCAGTTCCGGATCCTGCATGGCCAGCTGGACGACGGCGGCCGGCAGCGGGACGACAACCTCATGCTCCATGCCCGCGAGCCTACCGACCCGTCCACCCGGGGCGAGAGCTAGCGGGCAGGTTCTTGGCACCGGTGCCGTCCCCGTCGCCCGACCGGCTCACTCAGTGCAGTCATCCGACTTCGCCGGGTGCGTGCGCGGCGAGCACCCCGCGGCGGACACCCCGCGGTGGACGCGATGGAACGGGACATCCCGGTAGGCCGTGCGCCCCTGACGCCCTCTCGGATGCCGTCTCGTGCCGCGTCGGACAGAGCGGGCCGGGCGAGCCCGGGCCCGGGCGGAGCAGGTCCGGGACGGCCGCGCTCACCCGAGCAGCGTGATCGGCGCCGCCGCCCCGGTCGGACGGCGCTCGGCCAGCCGCCGGGCGGCCTCGCGCAGCCCGGCGGCGGTCAGCGAGCGCGGCGCCGGGGCGTCCGCACCGAGTGCCAGCACGGGCTGCTCCCGCCCGGCCAGTACGAAGGCCGAACCAGGCAGTGGCCTGCCCGAGCACTGGTGCCCGCCGTCCTCCCCCTGGTACGGGACGGTGCGCAGTCCGACCGCCCGCAGCCCGGCCTCGGCCGACCAGAGCGCGGGACCGACCGGTCCGGTCCGGACCGCCAGGCGCCCGTACGGCGCCAGCCGGCGTGCGGCCAGGCCGTAGAACTCCAGCGACGCGTACTTCTCGCCGCGCCGCCCGTCGGTCCCGGGCAGGTCGGAGACGATGACGTCGAACGGCTCACGCGTCGACCTGCGGTCCGAACGCAGCCAGCGGAGCGGATCGGCGACGACCAGCCGGACCCGTGGGTCGTCGAAGGCGTGCTCGCTGAGCGCGCCGAGCGCCGGGTCCGCGCGTACCAGGGCGGGCAGCGCCGGGTCCTGTTCGACCACCACCACCGACCGCACCCGGGAGTGCCGCAGCACCTCGCGCAGCGCCAGCCCGTCGCCGCCGAGCACCAGGACCCGGGCGCCGGGGCCGGCGGCCAGCGCGGGATGGACCAGCGCCTCGTGGTCCCGGTACTCGTCGGGGCCGCAGACGGCCAACCGGCCGTCCAGGAACAGCTCCAGCGGCGGATCGGAGGGACCGTTCACCCGCGACGGGCCCCCGGTGCGCTGCGGCGGGACCCGGTCGGCGGCTTCGACGACGGCCGGGGCCCAGGGAGCCGCCCAGGGCACGGCGGGCCGGGCGGGTCCGCTCAGCACGATCTCCTGGAACCGGCTCTGGGCGGCGAAGCGGACCTGGGCCCCGTACAGGGCGTGCCGGGCGGCCCGCTCGATCGCACCGGTGAAGGCGGCGGCTGCGGCCAGCGCGGCCAGCACCAGGCCGCAGCCGGTCCACAGCAGCGTCCGGGCCCGGGGCGGCGGCTCCTCCCGGAACAGCCAGAGCACCACGGCCGCGCCCGCGACGGCGTTCACCGCCCCGGTCAGCAGCGCCCCGGTGGCCTGGCCGAAGGTGGGCAGCAGCAGGAACGGGAAGGCCAGCCCGCCGATCAGCGCGCCGACGTAGTCGGCGGCGAACAGGTCGGCGGCGGCGCGGCCGGCGTCCTCGCAGCGGATCCGCTGGATCAGCGTCATCAGCAGCGGGATCTCGGCGCCGATCAGCGCCCCGATCACAAAGGTCATCCCGACCAGTCCGGCCATGGTCGCCCGGTACTGGTCGAGCCAGGCCCAGCAGGAGTACAGCATCAGCACCGAGAGTCCGCCGACCAACGCCAGCGCGCACTCGATCGCGGCGAAGGCGGTGGCCGGGCGGCGGGCCAGCCGCTTGGCGAGCAGCGAGCCGACGCCCATCGCGAAGACCATGACGGACAGCACCACGGAGGTCTGGGTCATCGAGTCGCCGAGCAGGTAGCCGCCGAGGGCGACCAGTTCCAGCTCGTAGACCAGACCGCAGGCCGCGCAGACGAACGCGGCGAGCAGCACCAGCGGCCGGGCCGGCCGGCGCAGCCGCCCGCCCGGTATGGCGTCCCGGGCGCGGACCGCCCCTGCACCGATCCGGCCGATCAGGGCAGGGTCTGCGGAGTCGAGGCCCGGCTGCGCCGGCGGGCCCGCGGATTGGTTGATCATGAACAAACGCTAGGCGACGTACGGCGCTCGGGGCTGCGCCCATTCGGGGGACAGGGTGGCGCGTGGAGTTGACGCCTCATCAGCACGGGTTACCTGCTTGACCCGTCGGGGTGAACCGCCGGGCCGACGGTATCCGGCGGAGCGCTGCGCACCACCAGGGAGGAGCGGGTGCAGACCAGCCGGCCCTCCTGCGGGTACGCGTGCCAGGTCCGCCACAGCACGCGGTGCTGGTCGCCATGGGCCATCAGGGCGGTGAAGGCGCTCGGATCGCCGGGGAAGACCCCGGCCAGCGCCCGGGGGTGGCCCTCGACCAGCGACAGCAGTTCCTGGGCCCTGGCGGCGAAGATGTGCCGTGGCAGTTCCTCGATCCGGGCGGCGAACTCGTACTCCCAGCCCGCCACCTGCTTGGCCACCCGGGCCGGGAGCGGTGTCCGCTGCCCCGGCATGCAGGCGACGGTCTCGAGGCACTCGCCCGGTCTCGCGGCCAGGATCACCTGGTGGGAGGCGCCGAGCAGGCGCAGCTGCAGCGTCCCACCGGCCCGCGCGGCCGGCGCGTCGTCCTCCCTCCGGCCGCCTGGACCGCTCCGGGTGTCCATGCCGTCCGGGCTGTCCAGGATCAGGTTGTGTACGGCGAGCGCGGGCAGCGGGTCGCCGCCCAGGCGCCAAGCCAGGTCACCGGCGCAGGTGTCGGTGTAGGAGGTCTGCAGTGTGGTGAGCATGCTCGACTCCGCTTTTCAACTCCGTGCGCGCCGGCCGAGCAGCAGCAGACCCCGCTGATGGCGGGCTGTAGAAGGCTGTGCTGCGGTCACTGGCGCGGCCGACCATGGAAGGAAGGATTCCGGCTGGAGATTCAGCAGCAGAGAAGCACGAATTCTCCGGGTCCGTCAGGGATTTACCCATCTTTGCCAGCCATTCACCGTTCTGGATGCAGCCGCGTTCGCGGTCTGATCAGAGGCATGAACAAGTCTGTCCGATGCGAGCCTATTCATGCCGGGTGCACGTCCCAGGCGCCCGGCGTGCGCCTCGCGCGCCCGGCGTGACTGGTGTGAACTGGCGGGCAGTTGTGAGTTATGCGCCCTCTCGGTCGAGCTGACGCACCGGGAACCGATCCTGATCATTCCGCTTGCGCCCGATGGTCCACCGGGGAACGGCGGGCACCCCGCCGAGCGGTCCGGCGCTCGACCGGGCAGCGGTGGCCGGGACGGGGGAAGCGGCGGCCGCCGACGGCCGGGCCCGGGGCATCCCGGGACGGCGCGGCGGCCGCGGCCAGCGCTCGGTGCCCGCCGCTGGCGGTCGGTGGTGAGGCCCCAGCCGACCTGTTCGCCCCGGTAGGCGATCTCTGCCGCATCGGTGTGAACTCGCCGCCCGTTGCCGGGGATTGAGCGACGCGGCGCCATTCGCCGACCGGGCTCAGAGCCGCCCGAGCCGTTCGACGGCCTCCCGCAGGACCTCGTCCCGCTTGCAGAAGGTGAACCGCACCAGGCTGCGCCCGGCCTCGGTGTTGTCGTAGAAGACGACGTTGGGGATGGCGACCACACCACAGCGTTCGGGCAGCGAGCGGCAGAACTCCAGGCCGTCCTTCTCGCCGAGCGGGGTGATGTCGGTGGTGATGAAGTACGTGCCCTCGGGGCTGAAGACCTGGAAGCCGGCGGCCGACAGGCCGTCGGCGAGCAGGTCGCGCTTGCGCAGCAGGTCGGCGCGGAGGGCGTCGAAGTAGCCGTCGGGCAGGTGCAGGGCCTCGGCCACGGCGTACTGGAAGGGGCCGGCGCTGACGTAGGTGAGGTACTGCTTGGCCGTGCGGACCGCCGAGACCAGGGGAGCGCTCGCGGTCACCCAGCCGACCTTCCAGCCGGTGAAGGAGAAGGTCTTGCCGGCCGATGAGATGGCGACGGTGCGCTCGCGCATACCGGGGAGGCCCGCGATCGGGTGGTGTCCCGTGGCGAACACCAGGTGCTCGTAGACCTCGTCGGTGATGACCAGCAGGTCGTGCTCGACGGCGAGTTCGGCGATGGCGGCGAGCTCCGCGGGGGTGAGGACGGTGCCGGTGGGGTTGTGCGGGGTGTTGATCAGCAGCAGACGGGTGCGCGGGGTGATCAGCGAGCGCAGCTCGTCCAGGTCGGGGCGGAAGGACGGCTGGCGGAGCGTCAGCGGCACGCGTACGGCGCCGGCCATCGCGATGCAGGCGGCGTAGGAGTCGTAGAAGGGCTCGAACGCGATCACCTCGTCGCCGGGTTCGAGCAGTGCCAGCAACGCGGCGGCGATGGCCTCGGTGGCACCGGCGGTGACCAGTACCTCGCTGTCCGGGTCGTACGCCAGCCCGTAGAACCGTTGCTGGTGTTCGGCGATGGCGGTGCGCAGCCCGGGGATGCCCGGGCCGGGCGGGTACTGGTTGCCGCGTCCGGTCAGTACCGCCTCGGCGGCGGCCTCGGCGATCTCCCGGGGCCCGTCGGTGTCCGGGAAGCCCTGGCCGAGGTTGATCGAGCCGGTGGCCGCGGCCAGCGCGGACATCTCCGCGAAGATCGTCGTCCCCAGCCCCGCCAGCCTGCGGTTCAACAGCGGTCGCGCACCCATCTCGGCTCCTCGCGGTTCGTGGTGCGACCATCCTCCGGGTGCGGGCGGAGGACGACAAGTCCACTGCGGGAGAAGCACATCGCGTCCGTCGCCGCCACGCGCCGGTCGGCGGGAACGCCTGGAGAGCGGTCGGCGCGGGGCCAAGGAACGTCCGATGATCCGGAGAGCGGAGAAACGACGGACAGTCTCCCGCGCGGCGTGTCCCGCGCGTGGCACCCCAACGGGGTACCGGCCGGGGGGCGGACAGTTGACGAGGGGTCCGGGCGGATCCGGGGCCGCACGCCGACCACGGAGGCCGGCGCCCGATCCCCTCCCGCGGCGGGGCCGCCACGGTGTCGGACAGCGGCTTGGGGACGGGCCCAGACGCGTCCGGGCCCGCCGCCCCCGGGCGGGGGTGGCGGGCCCGGACGCGTGCGCGCGGGGTCAGCCCTCGTCGGAGGAGTCGTCCTCGCCCTGCTCGCCCTCGATGTCCTTCTGCAGCCCGAGGCGCTCGATGATCCACTGCTCGAAGCCGACGGCGGCCTGGGTCCAGTTGGCGGTGGTGGTGACGAAGTAGTCCAGGTTGACGCCGGTGCCGACGATCATCTGGGCCTCGCCGATCAGGCGGACCACGCCGTCCTCGTGGGTGTGGGTGTAGACCTTGGGCCAGAGGGTCTCGCGGTTCCACTCGTCGATCAGGTCGAGGATCTCGTGCTTGTCCTCGAGCGGGTACGCGCGGTCGTAGAAGGCGCGCACCGCGAAGAGTTCCTTCTGCTCACCGCGGAACATGTAGTAGACGCGGAAGCCGTCCCACGGCGCGGTGAGGTCGCCTTCGTCGTCCACCAGGTGCTTGAGCTGCATCTGGTCGAGCAACTGCGCCACCAGGGCCTGGTCGGGGACGACCACGGGCGGCGGACCGGCGGGGCGGCCACCCTGCGGGGGCTGCGGCGCGCCGAAGGAGGGGATGGACGACGGGTCGATGCTCATGATGGGAGGTCCTTCGTATTCTCAGTGCACAAGGGTGGCTGGAACTGAGGGGCCGCCCTTCCATGTCCCCATCCTGCCTCATTCCGCGCTCACGACACAGGGGACGCCTGCGCGTCCGCCCGGAAGATCCAGAACGGGCCGGTTTGCCGGTCCTGGACCGTCCTCGCGACCACCCCGGGAACCGCCTCGGCGACGTCCCGGAGGAGGTCGTTGCACAGGTCATCCCGCAGGTCAACGCACAGGTCATCGCGCAGTTCGTGGAGCCGGGGCCGGGACGGTGCGTCCCGGCCCCGGGGTCACTTCTCCAGCGAGGTCACCGGGTGCTGGGCCCGTACGGTGAGCTGGTCGCCGGCCTCGTCGCGCTCGACCACCACGGTGTCCCCGTCGCGGACCTGGCCGGCCAGGATCGCCCGGGCCAGCTGGTCGCCGATCGCGGACTGCACCAGCCGCCGCAGCGGCCGCGCCCCGTAGGCCGGGTCGTAACCGGTCAGTGCCAGCCAGTCGCGGGCCGCCTCGGTGACGTCCAGGGTGAGTCGGCGCTCGTGCAGCCGTGCGCCGAGCCTGGCGACCTGGAGGTCGACGATCCGGCTCAGCTCGGCGGTGCCGAGGGCGTCGAAGACCACGATGTCGTCCAGCCGGTTCAGGAACTCCGGCTTGAAGGCACTGCGCACGGTGTCCAGCACCAGCTCCTTCTTCCGCTCCTCCGGGGTGCCCGGGTCGACCAGGTACTGGCTGCCGAGGTTGGAGGTGAGGATCAGGATGGCGTTGCGGAAGTCGACCGTCCGGCCCTGGCCGTCGGTGAGGCGGCCGTCGTCCAGCACCTGGAGCAGCACGTCGAAGACCTCCGGGTGGGCCTTCTCCACCTCGTCCAGCAGCACCACGCTGTACGGGCGGCGCCGGACCGCCTCGGTGAGCTGGCCGCCCTCCTCGTAGCCGACGTACCCGGGCGGGGCGCCGACCAGGCGGGAGACCGAGTGCTTCTCGCCGTACTCGCTCATGTCGATCCGGACCATCGCCCGGTCGTCGTCGAAGAGGAAGCCGGCGAGGGCCTTGGCGAGTTCGGTCTTGCCGACACCGGTCGGGCCGAGGAAGAGGAACGAGCCGGTCGGGCGGTCCGGGTCGGAGAGGCCGGCCCGGGTGCGGCGCACGGCGTCCGAGACGGCCTGGACGGCTTCCTTCTGGCCGATCAGGCGGCGGCCCAGCTCCTCCTCCATGCGCAGGAGTTTGGCGCTCTCGCCCTCCAGCAGCCGGCCCGCCGGGATGCCCGTCCAGGAGGCGACCACATCGGCCACGTCGTCCGGACCGACCTCCTCCTTGACCATCGCGGCACTCGCGTCCTCGTCCGCCGCCCTGGCCTGGGCGTCGGCCAACTCCCGTTCGGCGGCCGGGATCTCGGCGTACATCAGCTTGGAGGCGCGCTCGAAGTCGCCGTCGCGCTGGGCCCGTTCGAGCAGGCCGTGCAGGTCGTCCAGGCGCTCCTTGAGCTCACCGACCCGGTTGAGGCTCTTCTTCTCCTGCTCCCAGCGGGCGTTGAGGGTGCTCAACTCCTCCTGCTTGTCGGCCAGATCGCGGCGCAGCTTGCCCAGCCGCTCGACCGAGGCCGGGTCGGACTCCTTCTCCAGCGCCAGCTCCTCCATCCGCAGGCGGTCCACGGCGCGCTGGAGCTGGTCGATCTCGACCGGGGAGGAGTCGATCTCCATCCGCAGCCGGGAGGCGGACTCGTCCACCAGGTCGATGGCCTTGTCGGGCAGGAAGCGGGCGGTGATGTAGCGGTTGGACAGGGTGGCGGCGGCGACCAGGGCGGCGTCCGAGATCTGCACCTTGTGGTGCGCCTCGTAGCGGCCCTTGAGCCCGCGCAGGATCGCGATGGTGTCCTCGACGCTGGGCTCGCCGACCAGCACCTGCTGGAAGCGGCGCTCCAGCGCCGGGTCCTTCTCGATCCGCTCGCGGTACTCGTCCAGCGTGGTGGCGCCGACCATGCGCAGCTCGCCGCGGGCCAGCATCGGCTTGAGCATGTTGCCCGCGTCCATCGCGGAGTCGCCGCCCGCACCCGCGCCGACCATGGTGTGCAGCTCGTCGATGAAGGTGATGACCTGGCCGTCGCTGTCCTTGATGTCGTTCAGGACGGCCTTCAGGCGCTCCTCGAACTCGCCGCGGTACTTGGCTCCGGCGACCATCGCGCCGAGGTCCAGGGCGACCAGCCGCTTGCCGCGCAGCGACTCGGGCACGTCACCGGCGACGATCCGCTGGGCCAGCCCCTCGACCACGGCGGTCTTGCCGACACCCGGGTCGCCGATCAGCACCGGGTTGTTCTTGGTGCGGCGGGAGAGCACCTGGACCACCCGGCGGATCTCCTGGTCCCGGCCGATCACCGGGTCCAGCTTGCCGTCGCGGGCGGCCTGGGTGAGGTCGGTGCCGTACTTCTCCAGCGCCTTGTACGTGCCCTCCGGGTCGGGGGAGGTGACCCGGGCGCTGCCCCGGACGTCCTTGAACGCGGCCAGCAGTGCCTTGGGGGTCGCGCCGTGCTGCTTCAGCAGGTCGGCGACCGGGCCGCCCTCGGCGGCCAGGCCGACCAGCAGGTGCTCGGTGGACACGTACTGGTCGTCCAGGTCCTCGGCGCGCTTGCCGGCCTCGGTGAGCACGGCCATGGTGTCCCGGGCGAGCTGCGGTGCGGACACGGTCGAGCCCATGGCACTGGGCAGCGCGGTCAGCTGCCGGCGGGCGGCGGCGGTGACGGCTGCGACGTCCGCGCCGACCGCCTCGAGCAGGGGGCGGGCGATGCCCTCCGGCTGCTCCAGCAGGGCCAGCAGGATGTGCACCGGCTTGACGTCCGGGTTACCTGCGGCGCTGGCCTGGCGGATCGCGGCGGACAGGGCGTCCTGGGTCTTGCTGGTGAACTTGCTGGCATCCACTGCTGGCGTGCTCCTCTCAAAATGGTGACTCGTACAGCATGCACTAAGTTGAGTCTATTCCACTCAGGTCTGCTCCGGGAGGCCGGGTGCGGCCCGGGCGGCGCGGGGAGCCGCGCGTGGCGGACGGCCGCTGCGCCCGGAGCGTCCCGGCGGGCCGTGCGCAGCCGGGGCTACCTTCTCGAGGCTCCCGCGTCCCCCGTCCGTCCGGTCTTGCGGGTGAGGCCCAGCAGGGTGCGGGCGGGCCCGCTGGGGCGCTGGCCGGCGGGCCAGACCGCGCGCAGCGGGCGGTGCAGGTCGACCCCCTCCAGCGGTACGGACACCAGCCGCCCGGTGGCCAGTTCCTCGACCACCACCAGTTCGCTCAGGCAGACCGGCCCGGCACCGGTCATCGCGGCCGCCTTGAGTGCGGTGGAGGAGGCCAGCTCCAGTCGGGGCGGGGCCGTGCCGCCGAAGGGCGTCAGCGCCTGGTCGAGCACCTCGCGGGTGCCGGACCCCGGCTCGCGCAGCACCAGCGGGGTCGCCGCCAGTTCGGGCCCGGTGATCACCGAGCGGCGCGCCCAGGGGTGGTCCGGTGCGACCACGACCACCAGCCGGTCGGCGGCCACCACCGCACCGGACAGCCCGGCGGGCGACCGCGGGCCCTCCACGAAGCCGAGGTCCGCCTGCCCGGCCAGCACCTGGGCGGCGACATCGGCGGAGTTGGCCGTCCGCAGCGTCACCGCCGTGCCGGGGTTGGCCTCGTGCAGAGCCAGCAGCCACCCCGGCATCAGGTACTCGGCCACCGTCAGGCTGGCCACCACCCGCAGCCGGGCGTCCCGGCTCCCGCGCAGTGCGTCGATGCCCGCGTCCAGCGCCTGGGCCGCCTCCACCACGCCGCGCGCCCACTCCACCACCAGCTGCCCGGCCTCGGTCGGCCGTGAACCGCGGGGCGACCGCTCCAGCAGCGCCACCCCGATCTGCCGCTCCATCCCCTTGATCCGGGCGCTCGCGGCCGGCTGGCTCACGCCCAGCTCCGCCGCCGCCCGGCCCACACTGCCCAGCCGGGCCACCGCCAGCAGCAGTTCCAGCGCGCCGAGCTCGGGAACGTGGGTTGAGAGAGCCATAGGGCCAGCCTATGTCTTCATCGGCCGGGCCGGGCCGTGCCGTCGCCGACCCCGGCCAGGTGGCCCCACCTAGCAGTTGTCAAGTGCGCGTCAGCAAGTACAAATGCTGGTAAAGACGGGGAAACCCCATGGCCGCCCGGCCCGGCTCCCTGCATGTTCCTGCACTTGCGGGAACCTGCAACCGGACGCCACTTGTTCCGTCAGCCTCCCGCTGTGAGGGTGGAGCCACGCCAGGTCGTCCAGGCAACCGCAGCCTGAGGACGGCGACTTGCTCTTCAACGTGGGTGCGCAGGGTCTTCGGACCATGCCGACGCGCATCGGGGGGAAGAGCGCCGGACGGGACGCCATGTGTGGTGATGGCCCCCGGAACCGGAGTCGGAGAGGCGTTGCTGCTCCGCCTCTCCGAAAGCGCCTCGGCAATGGCGTGCCGCAGCGGGCTTCCCGCGGGTTTCAGAGCGCAGCCGCGCCTGGCCCCGGGGGGCCCGCAGCTACAGGGCTCCAGCGACTCCGACGGCCGAGCCTGCTGAGATCATGATCCAGAACGGCAGAGGACGGCAGAGGGAAGTCGGCAGGGGTGCTCGAATTGGGTGCGGATCCGGTGGCCGACCAGGGATCCGGAGTACCGGGTGAGGCCGCCCGCCGGCTCTATCTGGCGGTGCTCGCCGAAGGCGGCCGGATACCGGCCACGGGCATCTCCGCCGCGGACTCGGCGGCCCGGGACGAACTGGTCCGGATCGGCCTGTTGATGGAGAACCCGCTCGACGACGCGTACTTCGCGGTCAGCCCGCGCGCGGTGGCCGAACGGATCGGCGCCCGGCTGCGCTCGTCGGCCACCCGCCTGCTGCTGGAGGCGGAGGAACTCCCGACCGTCCTGGACGGACTGGCCCGCGCGTACGACTCGGTCCGAAAGCCCCCCGTGGACCCGCTGGCACCGGTGGTCCTGGAAGGCGGCGAACGGATCCGCCACCGGGTCGCCGAACTGGTCTCGGAGTGCCGGCACGAACTGCTCACCGCCCAACCGGGACCGAGGCAGCCCGAGACCATGACCCTGGCCCGGCGCCAGGATCTGGAGCTGGTGCGCCGGGGTGCGTCGCTGCGCGCGCTCTACCAGCCGGTGGTGCTGGGCGAACCGGCCACCGTGGACTACGCGGTCGCGATCGCCGAACACGGCGGCGAGGTCCGGGTGTTGGACGAGCCGTTCCAGCGGATGATCATCATCGACCGTGCCGTGGCCGTCGTCCCGGCGGCCGACGACCACAGCCGGGCCGCCTTCCTCACCGACCCGGCCGTCCTGTCCTTCCTGCTCGCCGTCCACGAGCGGGACTGGGCCCGCGCCGATGCCGTCCGCTGGTCCGCCCCCAAGGCGCGGACCACTACCCACTCCGCCCCCGACCGGGTCGGCCGCCTGCTCGCTGCCGGCCTCACCCAGCGGGCCGTCGCCACCCGGCTGGGACTCGGCGAGCGCACGGTCGCCGGACACATCGCCCGGCTGCGGGCCCGCTACGGCGCCCAAACGCTTTTCCAGCTCGGATGGTTGATGCGGGGTGAGGGGCGTGACGGTGAGTGAGGCCGGGCTGGTCGCGTTGCCGGACGAGGCCGAGCGGGCGTTGTACTTCGCGGTGCTGGAGCAGGGCGGACGGGTGCTGTTCCGGGACGTCGCCGAGTCGGACGCGCCGGCGGTGCTGCGGCTGCTCGAGCTCGGGCTGCTGGTGCACCACACCGAGGACGCCTCGCTGACGGCGGTGAACCCGCGCTCGGTCGGCGAGCGGATCAGCGCCGGGCTGCGGGCGGCGGGCACCCAGATGCTGGTTCAGGCGGAGCAGATGCCTTCGCTACTGGGCGAGTTGACCGAGGCCTACGACGCCTCTCCGCGCAAGGTGGACCGCTCCAGCGAGGTGCAGCACGTCGACGACATGGAGGAGATCCGGCATCGGATCCTCCAGATCGAGGCCGACAGCCGAGAGGAGATATCGGCGGCGCAGCCCGGACCACGGCCGGCGGGACATCTGGCCCAGTCGATGGAACGTCTGCGTCGGTTCCTCGACAGGGGTGGCAGCAGCCGGACGATCTACCAGCCCGAGGTCAGGGATGATCCGTCAACTCTCCAGTACGCGGCGGTCACCAGTGAATGGGGCGAGCAGATCAGGATCCTGGCCGAACCGTTCACCCGCATGCTCATCTTCGACCGGCGGATCGCGGTGATCCCGGCCGCCGCGGACAACAGCAGTGCGGCGTTCATCGAGGACCCGGCGGTGGTGGCCTTCCTGGTGGGCGTGTTCGAGCGGGACTGGGAGCGGGCCGAGCGGGTCCAGTGGCGCAGCGCCAAGCCGGAAGGCGGCGCGGTCCCGGCCCATGAGCAGGTCGGCCGGCTCCTGGCTCAAGGGCTGACCCAGCGGGTGGTAGCCGGTCGGCTGGGGCTGAGCGAGCGCACGGTCGCGGGTCATATCTCCCGGCTGCGCGAGCTGTACGACGCCCAGACGCTGTTCCAACTCGGCTGGCAGATGCGGGGAAGCGAGGTGCCGTCGGGTGAGTGACGCGCGGTGGTCAGCCGGTCGCTACCTCGGAGCCCCAGTAGTCGAACGGGCCGGAGGCCGGGCGCTCCTGGCGGGGCGTCGGGAACGCGTCACCGGGGGCGGTCCAGAAGCCCTCGCGGAGGGAGAGGGCCATGCCCGCCCAGTCGAGCGCGGTCTCCACGGTGTGGCGCAGCGCCTCCTGGGACCAGGTGTCGTCGAAGACCAGCGGCAGCACCGGTGCGACCTGCTCGATGGTGGCGATCAGCGGGTTGTGCGTGATCGCCTCGTCCACCAGCAGCACCACCGGCTTGCGCAGCGCGGAGGCCCAGCCGAGCTCCAGGCTCACACCGGCCGAGAGCGGGGCGCCGACGTAGGCGAAGACCAGGTCGGCGGTCTGCAGCGCGCGGAAGTCGGACGGCACCCGGGGCTCGGGGGCCCGTCCCTCCACGGTCCAGGCGTCGCTGTGGTGAGCGCTGTACACGGCCGCGCCGCTGCGGAGCAGCGTCGAGCGGAGGGTGGTCAGCCTGGTCCGGCTGGCCAGGGTCACCACGCTGTCGGCCGGACCGGTCAACCGCATCAGCGGCGCGGCCAGGAACACCCGTGCGCGCCGACCCTCGGGGGTCTGGACGGCGCGCTGGCGCAGGTAGGGCTCACTCATGTCGACTCCGGGGGACGGCCGACCGGGTATCGGGGGATACCGGCAGGCTCTGTTGATGGGGGCAACTCAAGCAAAAACTTGATGGTGCGCTGCTATCTCGAGATATTTGAAGGTACATCGGCAAGAATGGCGATCTTGGCGAGACTATCGGGAGCGAACTGATCGTCCATCGAGGGCGGCGGCCGCGTCCAGGTTTGCGTCCTGTCATCTGGATGCCTGGCAGGGAGATGACGCACTGTCGACGGGCTGACGGATGACACCGCCTCGCAAGTGCGGCATCATGTGGGCGCCAGTTCTATAAAGTTCGACTCGCGAAACTTGCAGAAAGGGGTGGGTCGTGTCTGGTATGCGTCGGTTTGTCCGCAAGATCGTGATGCCGGTTGCCACCACTGCGACCGTGTTGGCTGCCGGCTTCCTCTCAGTGAGCATCGCGCAGGCGCCGAGCGGCACAACGCAGGCTGCGGGCGTCCAGGTGCAGAACGCACCGCAGGTCACTGCCAGCGATCTCAACTGGGGCTGAGGGGCCGGTCGCGGTCGTTGAGGTGGTTCCCGGGCGTGGGGACTGAGTCTCCAGGTGGGCGGCTGTCCCCCTGCAGATGCCGGGAACACCCCTTCCGTCGGGAGTCGGGAGTCCTCCCAGCGTTCCGCTGCTAGTCGGGCTCCTCGCGGTGCGTGCGTCCGAGCACGTAGCCGAGCTGGAACAGGGAGTCGACGTTGTACTCCTCCCGCATTTCCGCGATATGCCGCGCGAGCGTCCGTTCGCTGATGCCGAGTCTGCGCGCGATGACGCGGTGATTCGTGCCGGACAGCAGCAGCTCGATTATGGTCCGCCGGAGGCGGGACACCACCTGCTGTGGGACGGTGCGATTGCCGTCGAACTCCAGCGCCCGACTCCAGTTGCGCTCGAAAACCTCCTCGGCGAGGAAGTTCACGACCGCCTGGTCGTAGATGAAGGCGGCCAGATCATCGCCGGCCACGGGGATTACGGCGAATCTCCGGTTGACGACTATGAGGCGGGCGTAGGGCTCATCGAGTGTCCTGAACTGCCAGCCCTCCCCGGACAGCTTCGCCACGTAGTCACGGGTCGGCTGATGGTATCGAGTGCTGGCGTTGTAAATCGTTCGCATCGTGGCGCCGTGCTGAACGCTTTCCAGATCCCGCTGGAGGCTTGAGGCCAGGAGTTCGGGAGGTCGCGGTCCGCCGGGCTGCATGGCAAGGCCCTCGGTGATTCCACCCGCCATACCCTGCTGAAGCCGCTGATTGATCAGTGCTTTCCCGCGGACGTATTCGATTGCTCCGCCGGTCTTGTCGGGGGTGTGAAAAGCCTCGGCGAGTTCACTGAGATCGAGTGGCAGGGAGACGGCGCGCGAAAGCAGATCGAGTGCCTGGCGCTGCCATATCGAGCTCAGGCTGGCTGACAGCTGGGCCGGGTCGACAGCCAGTAGCGCATCTGGTTCCTCGCTATCGGGGATAAGGAGCCCGAGTTCCAGCAGCTCGGCGAGAGCGGTGCTCTCGCCGAATTCGCCGTGGCCACTGAGCAGGCGGCCATTCTCGCGGATTGCCTTCAGGTAGAGGGCGCGCGCATCCGTGGACAGGGTCCGTGGTCCCGGGACATGTCCTGGCTGCTCTCGCCCACCCATCTGCGGCTCCCTGTCGTCGGCCGGACAAGCAGTCCGTGTGACTCAAAGTCTGGTGCACCAGGGATCTTAAGCTGTGATCACTGTGTGTCAGCTGGGATTTGATGATGGTCTGAGCAACCAGCCCACCGGTGAGTACTCTCCCATTACAGGCCGGCCGCCGATACCCCCCGATGGGAGGGATGGTCGGCGGTCGGCTGTGACGGTCCGTTACGTTCTACCGCTTCGGCCGCCACACCACCAGAGCGCTCGACTGCTGGACCTGCTGGTACGGAACGAGGTCCCGGCGGTACGAGGCGTGGACGGCGGCCTCGCGCTGCTGGAGGGTGATGGCGGCGTCCTCCAGGGAGCCGACCAACTCGGCGATGCGGGACTGGAGGGCGGTGACCTGGTTCTCCAGCTCGATGATGCGCTTGATGCCGGCCAGGTTGATGCCCTCGTCCTGGGACAGGCGCTGAACGTCGCGCAACTGCTGGATGTCACGGGCGGAGTAGCGCCGGCCGCGGCCCGCCGTCCGGTCGGGGCAGACCAGGCCGAGGCGGTCGTACTGACGCAGGGTCTGCGGGTGCAGGCCGGACAGCTCGGCGGCCACCGAGATGACGTAGACCGGGGTGTCCTCGGTCAGCACGTAGTTGGTCCTACCCGCGGGGTTGGCACGGGACGAGGAGGCCCGGCCCGGGCGGGGACCGCCCGGGAGCCCCTCCCCGAAGCCCGGGCCGATCGGGTTGCCGGAGCCGGTCTGGTCCTGGTTCATCTGCTCACGCTCCCTCCGCCGCCTTGAAGAGGGCGGCACGCGGGTCGTCCGAGGCGGTGGCCTCGCGATAGTGCTCCAGTGCGCTCAGTGCGTCGCCGGTGACGTTCTTGGGGACCACGACCTCCACGGTGACCAGCAGGTCGCCGCGGGTGCCGTCCTTGCGGGTGGCACCCTTGCCACGAGCCCGCATGGTGAGGCCGTTGGCGCTGCCGGGCGGCAGCTTCAGCTTCACGGCGGGGCCGTTCAGCGTCGGCACCTCGATGGTGCCGCCGAGCACGGCCTCGGGGAAGCTGACCGGGACCGTCACGGTGAGGTTGTCGCCCTTGCGGCCGAAGACCGGGTGCGAGTCCACGTGGACCGTGACATAGAGGTCGCCGGGCTGGCCACCGCGCTCGCCCTGGGCACCCTTGCCCTTGAGCCGGATGCGCTGGGCGTCCTGCACTCCGGCGGGGATCCGGACCTGCATGGTGCGGGCGGAGCTGGCGCGGCCGCTGCCGTGGCAGACGGTGCACGGGTCGTCGACCAGCATGCCGCGGCCCTTGCAGTCCCGGCAGGGGTCGGAGAGCGCGAAGGCGCCCTGACCCCGGCTGACGGTGCCCGCGCCTACACAGGTCGGGCAGACCCTGGGCGTGGTGCCGGCCTTGGCGCCGGTGCCGGAACAGCTACGGCACGGGGCCTGACTGGTCATCCGGAGCGGGACGGTGGCACCGTCCACGGCCTCCTCGAAGCTCAGCGTCACCTCGGTCTCGACGTCGGCGCCCCGGCGCGGCTGGGCCTGCCGGCCGCCGCGGCCCCCGAACAGCCCGCCGAAGACGTCGCCGATGCCCCCGCCGCCGCCCTGCGAGCCGCTGAACAGGTCGCCGAAGTCGAAGTTGTAGCTGCCGCCGCCGGCCCCACCGCCGCGGAAGCCGCCAGCGCCGAACAGCGACCTGGCCTCGTCGTACTCCTTGCGGCGCTTCTCGTCCGAGAGGACGTCGTACGCCTCGGAGATGTCCTTGAAACGCTCCTCGGCCTTGGCGTCACCCTTGTTGGCGTCGGGGTGGAACTCCCGGGCCAGCTTGCGGTACGTCTTCTTGATCTCGGCGGCGGTGGCGTCCTTGGGCACACCGAGGACCTTGTAGTAGTCCTTCTCCACGTAGTCCTTGGTGCTCATGGCTGCCGCCACCTCCCAGGCCAGAAATAACGGTCAATGCTCGCGGATACGGCGCTGCGGAGCCGTCCGTCGCAACGATGGACGACGTACGACTCCGCAGCGCACAGAGTGTCAGCTTTCGGCCGCACCGTCACCCTTGTCGGACTCCGACTTCTCGGAGGCCTCCTGGGCGGACGTGCTCTGGCTCCCCGGCTGGGGCTCGGCCACCGCGACCATCGCCGGGCGGATGATCCGCTCGCCGATGCGGTAGCCGGGCTGGAGGATCTGCACGCAGGTGTCCTCGGTGACGTCCGAGGAGTAGCTGTGCATCAGCGCCTCGTGCATGGTCGGGTCGAAGGGCTCGCCCTCCTTGCCGAACTGCTGCAGGCCCAGCTTGGCGACGACCGTCTCCAGCGAATCGGCGACGGACTTGAAGCCACCCGTCACCTCGCCGTGCTCGCGGGCCCGGCCGATGTCGTCCAGTACCGGGATCAGGGTCTCCAGGATGTTGGAGACCGCGATCTCGCGGACCGTCAGCCGGTCGCGCTCGACCCGCTTGCGGTAGTTCTGGTACTCGGCCTGGAGGCGCTGCAGGTCGGCCGTCCGCTCGGCGGCCTCGCGCTTGGCAGCGGCGACCTCGTCGGCGGAGGCGTCCGCGACGGCCTCCTCGGCGGCCTTGAGAACGGCCTCCTCGGCGGCGGAGTCGTCGCCGGGCTTGCCGCCCTGGCGCTTCTCCGTCATGCCGCACCACCCTTGGGCTTGTCCTCGTCGACGATCTCGGCGTCGACGACGTCGTCGTGGGCGGCACCGGCGGCGGCGTCACCGGCCGGGGCGCCGGCGGCCTCGTTCTGTGCGTAGAGGGCCTGGCCCAGCTTCTGCGCGGTGGTGGAGACCTTCTCGGTGGCCTCGCGGATCGCCGCGATGTCCTCGCCCTTGAGCTTCTCCTTCAGCTCGGCGATCGCGGTCTCGACCTCGGTCTTGACCTCGGCCGGGAGCTTGTCGGCGTTGTCGGCGATGAACTTCTCGGTCGAGTAGACGAGCTGCTCGCCCTGGTTGCGGGTCTCGACGGCCTCGCGGCGCTTGGTGTCCTCCTCCGCGTACTGCTCGGCCTCGCGGCGCATCCGGTCGACCTCGTCCTTCGGCAGCGAGGAGCCGCCGGTGACGGTCATCTTCTGCTCCTTGCCGGTGCCGAGGTCCTTCGCGGCCACGTGCATGATGCCGTTGGCGTCGATGTCGAAGGTGACCTCGATCTGCGGCAGGCCGCGCGGGGCCGGCGGCAGGCCGGTCAGCTCGAACATGCCGAGCTTCTTGTTGTAGGCCGCGATCTCGCGCTCGCCCTGGTAGACCTGGATCTGCACGGACGGCTGGTTGTCCTCGGCCGTGGTGAAGATCTCCGAGCGCTTGGTCGGGATCGTGGTGTTGCGCTCGATCAGCTTGGTCATGATGCCGCCCTTGGTCTCGATGCCGAGGGACAGCGGGGTGACGTCCAGCAGCAGGACGTCCTTGACCTCGCCCTTGAGGACACCGGCCTGCAGCGAGGCGCCGATGGCGACGACCTCGTCCGGGTTGACGCCCTTGTTGGCCTCCTTGCCGCCGGTCAGCTCCTTGACCAGCTCGGAGACGGCGGGCATGCGGGTCGAGCCACCGACCAGGACCACGTGGTCGATCTCGGACAGCTGGATGCCGGCGTCCTTGATGACGTTGTGGAACGGAACCTTGCAGCGCTCCAGCAGGTCCGCGGTCAGCTGCTGGAACTGGGCCCGGGTGAGCTTCTCGTCCAGGTGCAGCGGGCCCTCGGCGGAGGCGGTGATGTAGGGCAGGTTGATCGAGGTCTCGGAGGACGAGGACAGCTCGATCTTGGCCTTCTCGGCGGCCTCGCGCAGACGCTGCAGGGCCATCTTGTCCTTCGACAGGTCGACACCGTGGCCGGCCTGGAAGACCTTCACCAGGTGGTCGACGATCCGCTGGTCCCAGTCGTCACCACCGAGGTGGTTGTCACCGTTGGTGGCCTTCACCTCGACGACGCCGTCGCCGATCTCCAGCAGGGAGACGTCGAAGGTGCCACCACCGAGGTCGAAGACCAGGATGGTCTGGTCGTCCTTGTCCAGGCCGTAGGCCAGGGCGGCGGCGGTCGGCTCGTTGACGATGCGCAGGACGTTCAGACCCGCGATCTCGCCGGCCTCCTTGGTGGCCTGGCGCTCGGAGTCGTTGAAGTAGGCCGGGACGGTGATGACCGCGTCCGCGACGGTCTCGCCCAGGTAGGCCTCGGCGTCGCGCTTCAGCTTCTGCAGGATGAAGGCGGAGATCTGCTGGGGGTTGAAGTCCTTGCCGTCCAGGTTGATCTTCCAGTCGGTGCCCATGTGGCGCTTGACCGACCGGATGGTGCGGTCGACGTTGGTGACCGCCTGACGCTTGGCGACCTCGCCGACCAGGACCTCGCCGTTCTTAGCGAAGGCGACGACGGACGGCGTGGTCCGGGCGCCCTCGGCGTTCGTGATGACGGTGGGCTCGCCGCCCTCCAGAACGCTGACGACCGAGTTAGTCGTACCGAGGTCGATGCCGACCGCACGTGCCATCGTGGATACCTCCGACGAGAAGTTGAGCTTTACGGGCTCAAGCATGCACGAGGGGCACGAACGAGTCAACAGCTATGAGTCAGGTCGACTCAACTTTGCTGCGGGAGTGGTCCGCCCCTTCCGTTTTCGCCCGAATGAGTGAGTATGGCCTTACGTGACTGCCGCCATATCTTGAGCACCTTCTGGATCAGTGCTAATGGACGGTAAGGTCCGGCCGGTGGGTGGTTAAGTTACCCACGAGTACACTTGACCGACCTATACCTTCACCGCCACTGGAGTACGGAGAAGCCGGATGCAGCTAGCAGCGATCCTCATCTCACTGGGCACGACCGTGGTCGGCGTGGCGCTGTTCGCTCGTGCCATCGCGCAGATCTACCGGTTCGTCCGGCTCGGCCAGCCCGTCCCGGCCGGATCGAGGATCAACGACCCGGTGGCCCGCACGGTAACCCTGATCCGGGAGTTCCTCGGGCACAGCCGGATGAACAAGTGGGGCGTCGTCGGTGTCGCCCACTGGTGCGTCGCCGTCGGCTTCTACGCGCTGATCCTCACCCTGGTCGGCGCGTTCGGTCAGCTCTTCGATCCGGACTTCGAGGTCCCGGTCGTCGGTGACTGGACGCCGTACCTGGTGTTCCAGGAGCTGCTCGGCCTGGTGACCTTCCTCGGCATCGCGGTGCTGACCGTGATCCGCCAGCTGAGCCTGCCGAACAAGGCGGGCCGCAAGTCCCGCTTCGCGGGCTCCAACATGGGCTTCGCGTACTTCATCGAAGCGGTCATCCTGATCATCGGTGCGGCGATCCTGACCCTGCGCGGCCTGGAGGGCGCGCAGGCCGGGGTCGACCACTACTCGGCCGCGTACGTGGTCTCGTACCCGCTGGTCAAGGCGTTCTCCGGGCTGAGTGTCGGCACCCTGCACAACCTGCTCTGGCTGACCGCGACGATCAAGATCTCGGTCTCCTTCATCTGGATGATCACCGTCTCGCTGAACACCGACATGGGTGTCGCCTGGCACCGCTTCCTGGGCTTCCCGAACATCTGGTTCAAGCGGAACGCCGACGGCGCGGTGGCGCTCGGCGCGCTGCAGCCGATGACCAGCGGCGGCCAGCCGATCGACTTCGAGGACCCGGCCGAGGACGCCGTCTTCGGCGTCTCCCAGGTCGAGCACTTCTCGTGGAAGGGCATCCTCGACTTCTCGACCTGCACCGAGTGCGGGCGTTGCCAGTCGCAGTGCCCGGCCTGGAACACGGGCAAGCCGCTCTCGCCCAAGCTCCTGATCATGTCGCTGCGCGACCACGCCTTCGCCAAGGCGCCGTACCTGCTGGCCGGCGGCGGCAAGGACATGGAGGGCGAGGAGAAGGCGACCGCTGAGCAGCTGGCCGATGTGCCGGCCGCCGCGCTGGCCGAGGCCGAGCGCCCGCTGATCGGCACCGCCGAGGAGAACGGCGTCATCGACCCGGACGTGCTGTGGTCCTGCACCACCTGCGGTGCCTGCGTCGAGCAGTGCCCGGTCGACATCGAGCACATCGACCACATCGTCGACATGCGCCGCTACCAGGTGATGATCGAGTCCTCGTTCCCGACCGAGGCCGGGACGATGCTCAAGAACCTGGAGAACAAGGGCAACCCGTGGGGCATGGCCACCAAGGCCCGCCTGGACTGGGTCAAGGAGCTCAAGAAGGAGACCGGCATCGAGGTGCCGATCATCGGCGAGGACATCGAGCCCGCCGAGGTCGAGTACCTGTACTGGGTCGGCTGCGCCGGCGCCCTGGAGGACCGGGCCAAGAGGACCACCAAGGCCTTCGCGGAGTTGCTGCACACCGCGGGCGTCAAGTTCGCGATCCTCGGCAAGGAGGAGTCCTGCACCGGTGACTCCGCCCGCCGCCTGGGCAACGAGTTCCTGTTCCAGATGCTCGGCGCGCAGAACGTCGAGACGCTGAACGCGGCGCTCGAGGACGCCCCGGTCAAGCGGATCGTCGCCACCTGCCCGCACTGCTTCAACACCATCGCCAACGAGTACCCGCAGCTGGGTGGCCACTTCGAGGTCATCCACCACACCCAGCTGCTGCAGCACCTGATCGATGAGGGCAAGCTCATCCCGGTCAACCCGGTCGAGGGCCTGATCACCTACCACGACCCCTGCTACCTGGGCCGCCACAACAAGGTCTACAGCCCGCCGCGCGAGATCATGGACAAGGTCCCGGGTCTGCGCCAGCAGGAGATGCACCGCCACAAGGAGCGCGGTTTCTGCTGCGGCGCCGGTGGTGCCCGGATGTGGATGGAGGAGCGGATCGGCAAGCGCATCAACACCGAGCGCGTGGACGAGGCGTTGTCGCTCAACCCGGACATCGTCTCCACCGCCTGCCCGTTCTGCCTGGTGATGCTCTCCGACTCGGTCAACGGCAAGAAGAACGAGGGTGCCGCAAAGGAACACCTGAAGGTGGTCGATGTGGCCCAGCTGCTGCTCGACTCGGTGAAGGCCCAGCCGGTGCCGGATCCGGCGCCGGTCGAGGTCTGACCTGCGGCGTAGCCGTCGATGTTCGGCCCCTGTCCCCTGCCCGGGGATGGGGGCCGTACTCATTCCAACCGTCTTGATCTTTGTCGACCGTTAATGTTCGTTTAAGCAGCTGGTCGATCGTCCGTGGGGTTCTTCAATGATTCAGTGATAAAGATCAAGCAGCCGTTGGAACGTGCCTGCTTTGGAAGGAAATACAGTAGGCGCCTACGGGCCCGCATCGGGCTTCCGAGCGACGGCACCAGCCAGCAGACCGGCCGGGCCGCCGTGCCGGAACGGCCATCACACCGGAACAAGGGGAGAAGCGCGGACCATGACCGAAGCGATCATGCTGGTCGGTGGAAAGGGCACACGACTGCGCCCGCTGACCACCCACACTCCCAAGCCGATGCTCCCCGTCGCCGGAGTGCCCTTCATCGCGCACCAGCTGGCCCGCGCCGCCGCGGCCGGGGTGACCCGCGTCGTGCTGGCCACCTCGTACCTCGCCGAGGTCTTCGTCGACCACTTCAAGGACGGCAGCCCCTACGGGATCGAGCTGGTCTACCTCACCGAGAAGGAGCCGCTCGGCACCGGCGGTGCGATCCGCAACGCCGCCTCAGGCCTCACCTGCGGCCCCGACGAGCCGGTGCTCGTCTTCAACGGCGACATCCTCTCCGGCGTGGACATCGCCGCGCTGCGCGACGGCCATGTCGCCACCGGCGCCGACGTCACCCTGCACCTCACCCGGGTCGAGGACCCGCGTGCCTTCGGCCTGGTGCCCACCGACGAGAACGGGCGGGTGCTGGAGTTCCTGGAGAAGCCCGAGACCCCCGAGCAGATCGTCACCGACCAGATCAACGCCGGGTGCTACGTCTTCACCCGATCGGTGATCGACCGGATCCCCACCGGCCGCGAGGTCTCCGTCGAGCGTGAGACCTTCCCCGAGCTGCTGAACAGCGGCGCCCTGCTGCGCGGCGTGGTCGACACCTCGTACTGGCTCGACCTGGGCACTCCCGCCGCCTTCGTCCGCGGTTCGGCCGACCTGGTGCTCGGCAAGGTCGACTCCCCGGCGGTGCCGGGACCGACCGGTGAGGCCCTGCTGCTGCCGGACGCCGACGTCCAGCCGGGCGCGGTACTCAGCTGCGGCACGGTGGTCTCCGACGGCGCGGTGGTCGAGCCCGGCGCGATCGTCGAGGGCAGCGTGATCCTGCCCGGCGCGGTGATCAGCGCGGACGCCTTCGTCAAGGACTCCATCGTCGGCGCCTACGCCACGATCGGGGCCCGCACCTCGCTCGACGGGGCCGTGATCGGCGACGGCGCGATCGTCGAGGCCGACAACGAGCTGCCGAACGGTATCCGGATCGCCTGCGGCACCCTGCTGCCGGTGGGCGCGGTCCGTACCACCGCGGGCCCCGGCGGCTGCCCGGCCGGCGAGACCTCGGCGGCCGTGGTGCACGCACCGGCGGTCGGCGCGCAGCGCTAGCGACTCCGGGTGCGCGGGGCGCGTGAGCGTGCGGGCGCGCGGGCGTGCGCAACCGGGTGCGCGGGGCGCGTGAGCGTGTGGGCGCGCGGAAGCGGGTGTGCGGATCCGGATGTGCCGGGCGTGCGGCACCGGGCGTGCGCGGAGCCGGGTGCATCGGGTACGCCAGGCGTACAGAAGCGGACGGATCGGGCGTAAGGATCCGCCGTATGCACCGGCGTGTCACAGCGATGCTGCAATCTCTCCCCGACCTGTTGATCAACGGACACCCGGTCAGCGCCACCGGGTACCGTCGATGCGTGGCTGGCAATGGATACGACAACGGACAGGGCGCCGCAGACCCCCGGCTGGGCTGGCCGGCGGCGCCCGGTGGGCCATCGGGCGCGCCTACGCAGGCCGGGCAGTACGGGCGCGGGCAGCAGGACGAGCCGCCGTACGCGTCCGGTCAGCCCGAGTTCTTCACCGCGCCGCACGAGGCGTATCCGGGCGGCGCGGGGGCACGCGGGGGCGGGCCGGCGGCACAGCCGGTAGGACCATCGGCGGACGAACCCGGTCACACCCGGGCCTTCGCCATCGGCGAGCAGCCTTACCCGTACGGCGAGCCGCCGCACCAGCAGCCGTACGAGCCGTACGGGCAGGGCTACCCGGACCAGGGGCAGTACCAGGGGCAGCCGCAGGGCTACGGCCCGGGTTACGACGAGCCGCAGGGCTACCCCGGGCAGGACAACGTCGCGGTCTACCGGGCCGGCGGCCAGTCCTCGCCGCACGTCGGCGGGCCGCGGCTGCCCTGGAAGCAGCTGTTGGTGGGCATGTACCGGGAGCCGGTCAAGACCTTCGACCGGATGCGGGACCACCAGGTGTGGCTGCCCGCGCTGTCCGTCTCGCTGATCTACGGCGTGCTCGCCGTGCTCGGCATCGGCGCCACCCACAACGACGTGGTCAACTCCACCTTCTCGGTGGCGCTCTGGGCGATCGTCGTGGCGGCGGTCGGCTTCACCCTGGCCGGCGGCATGCTCGGTGCGGTGACGTACGCGCTGGCCAGGCAGCTCGGCGGGGACGGGCCCTGGCAGTCGACGGTCGGCCTGGCCGTACTGATCGGCTGGACCACGGACGCACCGCGGCTGCTGTTCGCCCTCTTCCTGCCCGCGAGCAACGTCGTGGTGCAGGTGCTCGGCTGGGGGACCTGGCTGTTCTGCGCGTTCCTGCTGACCAGCATGGTGCGCCGACTGCACGACCTGCCCTGGGGCAAGGCGGCGGGCGCGGCGGCGCTGCAGCTGGTGGCGCTGCTGGTGCTGATCAAACTGCCGACGCTGGGCTGAGCCGGGAGCGCCGGGACCGGCGGGCGATGGTCGCAGCTCCGAGGCCGGTGTCCTGAGCTGAGCCGAGCCGAGCTGAGCCGAGCCGAGCCGAGCCGAGCCGAGCCGAGCCGAGCTGAGCCGAGCCGAGCCGAGCCGAGCCGAGCCGAGCTGAGCCGAGCCGGGTCGGTGCGGGTACGGGCGGAGCTAGGGTGGGGGCTGCCCCGCTTCCTTCGACGGTGCCTCTCCACCCTCTCTTCCCGTGCACGGAGCCCACGAATGACCCTCCTCCCCACCACCCACGTCAGCTTCCCGGCCGGGGAGGTTAGCGGCGAGTCGACCGTGCTCGCCGTGCACGCGCTGGCCGACGGCCGGTACGCCGTGGTCACCGAGGCGACCCCGTTCCACCCGCTCGACCACACCTGGCCCGACCAGCCCGCCGACCTCGGCGAACTCACCGTCGGCGGCGTCAGCTACCCGGTGGTGGACTGCCTGACCGGCGCCGTCGGCCCCGAGGGCGGCGAGCTGCTGGTGGGCGCCGGGATCCCGGTGCGGCGGGGCGACGAGGAGTGGTCCTGGCTGGTGCTGCACGTGGTCGAGACGGAGCCGGCCGACGCGGTCGGGCAGCTCGCCGAGCTGCGCGTGGACGCGGACCGCCGGGCCCTGCTCTCCGCCGCGCACAGCGGCTGCCACCTGCTCGCCCTGGCCCTGAACGCCGCCCTCGCCCCGCGCTGGCGCAAGGACCCGGGCCGCGCCGACGCCTTCGGCAACCCCGACTTCGACAGCCTCGCCATGGCCTCCTCGGTGATGGACACCGAGGCCAGCACCGACACCTACCGGCTCGGCAAGTCCCTGCGCAAGAAGGGCTTCACCACGGAGGCCACCGAGGAGTACCCCGCGCTGGCGGACGCCCTCCCCGAGCTCACCGAGGCCGTCAACGCCCAGCTCGCCGCCTGGGTCGCGGCCGACGCAGTGGTCCGCATCGAGGTGCCGGGCCCCGAGCTGACCGCCCGCCGCCGCTGGCACTGCGAACTCCCGGCCGGCCCCGCCGAGATCTTCTGCGGCGGCACCCACCTGCACCACCTCGGCGAACTGGCCGAGCTGCGCACCGAACTGCTGCTCTCCGAGGACGGCAGCGAGCTGGTCGCGGTCACCCGCCCGAAGCGGGCCTGAGCATGGCAGAGGGGGCGTACGGATCTGTCCGTACGCCCCCTCTGCCGTCTGACGTCACACCTGGGTGCGGTGGAAGTTCACGTGCGAGCGCGACGGCGTCGGGCCGCGCTGGCCCTGGTAGCGCGAGCCGTACCGCTCGGAGCCGTACGGGTGCTCGGACGGCGAGGACAGCCGGAACAGGCAGAGCTGGCCGATCTTCATGCCCGGGTAGAGCTTGATCGGCAGGGTGGCCACGTTCGACAGCTCCAGGGTGACGTGCCCGCTGAAGCCCGGGTCGATGAAGCCCGCGGTGGAGTGCGTCAGCAGCCCGAGCCGGCCGAGGCTGGACTTGCCCTCCAGCCGGGAGGCCACGTCGTCCGGCAGCGTGATCACTTCGTACGTCGAGGCCAGCACGAACTCGCCCGGGTGCAGGATGAACGCGTCATCACCCTCCGGCTCGACCAGCCGCGTCAGGTCCGGCTGCTCCTCGGAGGGGTCGATGTGCGGGTAGCGGTGGTTCTCGAACACCCGGAAGAAACGGTCCAGCCGGACGTCGATGCTGGAGGGCTGGACCATCGCAGGGTCGAACGGGTCGATCACGACCCGACCCTTGTCGATCTCGGTACGGATGTCCTTGTCAGAGAGCAGCACGCTTCGAGAGTACGTGCACACGTGGGCCCCGGCCGAATCCGGCCGGGGCCCACGTCGTCCGTCCTGCCCTGTGGCAGCCCGGTTCCCCGCCACTCAGGCCAGGAACTGAGCCGCCTCCAGCCGCATCGCACGCGCCAGTTGCGGCGCCGACAGCTCGCTCACATCGGCCGGAACCGAACTGCGCAGCCGTCCGCACCGCGGACAGCGGATCAGTCGGCCGGGACCGAGCCGGCCGGGGCCGAGCTGCTGCATCGGGAACGTGCTGGTGCTGAACAGGTGCCCCTCGGCACAACGAACGACGGTGCGCTGCTCCATCGATCCCCTTCCCATTCTTCCCCGTACTCGCGCCACTGCGGCGGTAGCGCCGCACGGCCGCGACCCCCTGTGGAACCGCGGTCCTGCGAAGCTGCCATCCCCCAGGAGACAGCCGTCCCGGCGGATCGGTCGTCCTCATGGAACGCCCGGTCCTGCGGAACTGCCGTACCCGTGGCCGGTGTCCACACGGGCCCCTCGCCCGGGACAGCGACACATTAGGGGATGTTCCGGACATTCCACGCAGCGGCTCGCCGCCCCGCCCATCCCAGCGGAGCGGCCCACACAGTACGCCTCACCCCACTCGCGCGCATCGACCCGACGCCGCGTTCACGCCAGACCCGAGCGCCCCCTCGGATGGGGTAGAGTGTGAAGCGGTCGAGCAGTCACTGACGGCTCGTCAGGCGGGCGTAGTTTAATGGTAGAACATGAGCTTCCCAAGCTTAGAGCGCGAGTTCGATTCTCGTCGCCCGCTCCAAAGGAAAACCCCAGGTCAATGACCTGGGGTTTACTTGTTGTCTGGACCAATATTGGGTCGTCGTGCCAGATTCGTGCCAGATAGGCGCTGGCGTGGCGTTAGATTCGGCGAAATTCGGTCACCGTCGGTGCCTCCTTGGGTGGGCGGGCAGTGGTCGTCTCAAATCATGAGATCAACTTTTGGTGATCTGCATCACATTGCCGCGAGCTTGGTTGGCCGATCTGGATCACGAGAGGGCGGCCCTCGGAGCTTGGTGGTCAGCCCAGCCGACTTGTAGATGGTCGACAGCTGGAGCGTCTGATGGGGGGTTGTCGGAGAGCCCGAAGCTGGCGGTGTGGGGCCGTAGTGGGTGCTGGACCAGTTCCAAGAGCTGTGGTGTCGGTGGTGGGTAGGTTCCCGGGCGGGGAGGGCTACGGACCGGGAGGGGGTCACTGATGGCGGGCGACGTCGTGGAGGAGTGCGGCTTTCAGGGGTGTGGGAGGGCGGGGCACGCCCGGAGAGATGGTGTGCTGTTCTGCAAGTCGCACTATGAGCAGGCACGTACGGGGCGCCTGCTGAAGCCGATCAAGGCGAAGGTGAAGGCGGGCCAGTACACGGGGTGCCTGTTCGACGATCCGCAGTGTGACCGGCCTCATTCCTCCGGTGGGTACTGCTCCACCCACTACCAGCAGAAGAACGATGGCAAGCCGCTCACCCGGATTCGGGGTTGGAGGCCTCAGTCGGAATGGGGGCCGCTCTGCCGGTATGGGGATTGCAGGAGCGACGTCCATTCGCGGGGGTTGTGCATCGTGCACTACGGGCGGGGGATATCGCAGTTCGCCCGGGATGCGATCCTCGCGCTGCAGGGCGGACGCTGCCTATGTGGGACGGTCGACCCGGGGCCGGAAGGCTGGGAGCTCGACCACTCTCACGACTGCACCGCCGGCCACCAGCCGATGTCCTACTGCACGGCCTGTGTGCGCGGCCTGCTGTGTGTGCCGTGTAACCGGCGTGCGGTCTCCTGGTACGAGGGCGCATGGATGCGGCAGGAAGGGAACGAGCCGATCCCTGTCCTTGAGGAGTGGGTCGGGCGCCGTATCCGCTTCCACGGCGAGCCGGACTCGGCAGATGTGAGGGTGAGCTACAGCTGCCAGCAGCAGTCCAGTAGCGAATCCCCCGAGCGGGAAGATCTCGCCGAGGGCCGAACGGAGATCAAGGGTCACAGCGAGTAGGTGCTCCATAGAAGTTGAGCCCAGAACCCAAATTGAGCCGTCGCCGACATGAGGATCCCGAGGGCCGATACCGGGATCCAGCTGCGGGTGCAGGTCCACTGTGTCGCGATTGCCGCCTTGGCGATAGAGCGGGCGACTTGCTTACGATTGCCGACCGTGGCGGCGGCGACCAGGAAAGGCCAAACTCACGTACCGCCCTCACGGCCGAGTGTCCGGACGGCACGCCTTACGAGATCTGGCCGTGCCACGACTGTTGCCCTGGCACGCTGAGATGATCCGTGACGGTGACGGGGTTCTCGCGAGGGAGTGGCACGCAGTGGACTGCCCCACGTTCCAGCACATGCTGGGCGACGACAGTCCTGACAGCTCCACCGCCCGTCAGACCTGATCACTGCAACGGCTTCTGCCTGTTCGACCACCCTGCAGTTCGATGGAGCCCTTATGAGCGACGATCGACCCACTCCAGACCTTCAGGCAATCTGCGACGTGTGCCTGCAGCTGATCGGGGACGAGGAGGGCGCCGTCTGGGTCGACCAGGACGCCGCTCACAATGAGGCACAAATGCCCGTGTCCAAAGTCGATGAGGGCGGGTTCGAAGTCCTGGACTTGACGAACCTGCCCGCCGAAGTCAAGTGGCGCACCACGCACACCACTTGCCAGGACGCGCCCGCCTGGGCCTACGCCATTCCCGTGGAACGCATCCGGACGTGGCCGGCTCTCCTGCACTGGTCTGTGCACCTGATGGACAAGAGATGGCTCGAGGCGACCGACTGGCAGCTATTCGTCCTGCGCTCCCTCGAGCCAAAACTCGGTGGCATCAGCGGCTTGCGACCGTTGCGCCCGCAGGGCCTCGACTGGTTGGGGATCGGCGGCGACTAGCGCACGAGTCGCAGCACTGGGCGCTGGTCGGTCACTCCCAACAGCTCGCTCACGCGCGCTGGCTTCCATGCCAGCTCCCGTGCCAGCTTCTCCACTGTCAGCCCATCCTCCTCCGCAGCCAGTTCGAACGCCTGACGTAGCAGAGCTGGCTGTTCACCGGAGTAACTGCTGACAGGCTCGGCAGTAAAGCCCGGCTGGCCGTCCAGCGCGCGCAGTCGCTGGTACGCGCGGCTGGTCGTGGCATCGGAGATAAGTCCGAGTTCACGGCAGCGGTAGATCAGCGAGTGGATGGAGACGCCCCAGGTGCGTCGGAGTTCAGCCAGTCGGGCGAGGTCCATGCGGCGCGGTAGCAGTGGCAGGATGCTGGCCTGTGGGGTGAGGAATTCCGCTGCGAAGGCATCGGCTTCCTTCTCCTGGCGGCTGTCGCCTGTGGCATCACCGTGCAGAACGAGGTGTCCGAGTTCATGCGCTGCGGTGAAGCGGTGCCGGAAGACGTCGTCGGCGCGGTTGGGCGTCAGGACTGCGAGCGGCCTTGCTGCCCGGGAGGAGAAGGCATCGACCGTCGCGGCGGAAATGTCTGCAGCGGGCGGCAGGACAACGACGATGCCGTGGGACTCCATTCGCCGGACCAGGTGTGTGACGGGCCCGTCGCCCAGGTTCCAGCGTCGCCGGAGCTCACGTGCCGCAGCGGCGGGCTCCGTTGGCAGTTCCTCGCCAGGGTGTACTTCCCCACCGGCGAATCCCGGAAGGTCTACAACAGGCAGTTGGACGCGCAGTTCCAGCGCGTACGTCAGCTCCCAGACCTGCTCGGCAAATGCGAGAGCCCTCTCGCGCTGTGCTTTCGGCGTACTGCGCAAGCTCCGGAAGTGCGCCATCGAAGCATCCAGCCGGTTGCTGGGCCTGCCGGTAAGGAAGAACGAGAGCGGCACGTCAAGGGTCTCGGCGAGGCCGGGAATCAGGTCGGGCCTTGGCCTGGACACGCCGGTCTCGTACTGGCCGACGGCGGCCGGTGTAACGCCGAGCCGCTCGGCTACGTCCTTCTTGGTCATCTCCGCCAGCCGGCGGGCCTGGGTCAACCGGGCCGGGTCGAAGCCGTCACAGACGGCACGAGGGGTTACCCCACGTTCTTCCAGTCCCGGAATAAGGTCTTGCCTAGTGCGTCGCATCGTCTTCGTTGGCCTGCAGCTTCATCGGTTCTGCTTCGGTCAGGGGTGTCACGTCGCGCTTGCGATCAACGTTCGGACGCGACGACAGCGTAAGCGTAGGCTTCGCGCCCTGGTCAAAGCTGGTGTGCTCCAGAACGGCGGGGTCGGACTGCGCCGGCACTGAGGTGAGGCGCTGGCCGTGGAAGGTGACAGCGTCCGGCAACGGCAGGGCCTCAGGGCCGGTCACCCAGTCGAGGCGCCGCTCCGCCCCGAGCGCCGCAACTCCCCAGTGCGCCTCAAGCAGTTCGGACGTATTGCAGGCGAAAGGAACCAGCACCAGGCGCGTCTCCGGCGGGACGCTAGTGAGGCCACCGCGCAACGTAATGGGCTCGACAGTGACGTCGAGGATGTCGAAGTCGAAGACTCCCTGCACGTTCGTCGTCCTGGCGGGGGCGAACGCGAAGAGTTCCCTGATGAGCATCGACTCGCTGGGGATGCGGGCATCTCGGACGTCGGCCTTGGTCTTCGAGTACAGGAATGGGTACAGCAGCCCTCGTCCGACCAGCATCAGCTCGAACGCAAAGCCGTGCGGCTTCACGGGCTGGGCACCTGGAAGGCCTTTCAGCTCGTCCCAGACTCGCTCGAACTGCCCCGACCAGCGTGAGGAGCCGAAGGCGTGGTTCGTCCGGGCATTCGTCTGTTCCTGGGCCGCCTGCGCGTTGGCCTGCATATTGCGGAAAGCCTGGCCGAGGCCGGCGCGCACTGCGTGCGCCTGGTCGCCGAACAGGTCGATGGTCCACGGCGAGAGAGGAACGTCCACGCGCTGGGCTCCTTTGGATCAGCACTTTGCATTGAAGCGCATCACAACCATGAGCACTTTAGTTGACGACCACTATCTTGCACAAGCGCTTAGCTTTTCGAGCGCGTCCTCCTATCTCCGGCGAGAGGCTCAGCTCGACTACGCGACCCTCGCCGCCGCCGGTCTCACCTCGGCCGCCCGGTTGCGTGAACCGTCAGCCGGTGACCGAGATGCCTCGGCGGCAGGTGGCAGCATGCGCGAAGGAGCTCGGCCAATAGGAACCGGTCGAGCTCCTTCGCCATCGGGGTCTCTACGCCTCGCGGGCTTCCCCTGTGGACCCGGATGGAGTGCGACGGCGGGTGCGGATGTCGACGACGGCGGCGCTGATGCCGTTGGAGATCTTGGTCTGTTGCTCGGCGGTGGCGTGCTGGTAGATCAGCGCGGCGCGGACGGAGGCGTGGCCCATGTGGGCCATGAGGTCCTTGAGGCTGGCGCCGGTACTGGCGGCGAGGACGTTGCCGGTGTGGCGCAGGTCGTAGAAGTGGAGGTCGTCCATGCCGATCTTCGCGCGGGCCTTGCGCCACTTGCGGCCGAAGGTCGATCGGCGGAACGGGGCTCCGCGCTCGCCGACGAACAGCAGGCCGTCGTCCCCGTCCTGCGCGTAGCAGGCGAGGTGGTGCTCGAACTCCGGGACGATCTCCGACGGGATTCCGACGGCGCGCTTGCCGGCCTTGGACTTCGGATCGCCCAGGGCCCGCTCGCCGGTGGTCAGTTCGGGTGCCGCGCGGCGCACCCACACGACCTTCTTGCCCAAGTCGACATCACCGCGCCGGAGCTCGGCCTGCTCCTCGGGGCGTAGGGCCATGAACGCGGCGATGAACACCATGAGCTGCCAGCGGGGGCCCATCAGATCGGCGAGCTGGAGCACCTGCTCGATCGTCGCGTGCGGACGCTCGGCGGCGTCCTCCTTGCCGCCGCCCTTGACACGGCAGGGGTTGCGGCGGATGAGGTCGTCGTCGACGGCGGTCTCCATGATGGACTTGAGCTGGCGGTAGCACTTGGCGGCGGTGGTCTTCTTGCCGGTCTTGCGCAGTGCCGCGCGCCAGGCCCGCACCTGGGGTGCGGTGATCTCCTTCAGGTCCAGCTCGCCGAAGGCCGGTGCCAGGTGCAGGCGCAGGTTGCGGCGGTAGAGCTGCTCGGTGAGGGGCGCGAGGTCGCGCTCGTCGATCCAGGCGGTGGCGTAGAGGAGGAAGTTGACGGCTCCCGCGTTGGGGTCGCGCCACTCCTCGCGGCGTATGTCGGCCTCGGTCTCGACGAGCCACGCCTCGGCGTCGCCCTTGGTGGCGAAGGTCTCCTCGGCGTTGCGCAGGAGGCCGTCGGGGCCGGGGTAGCGGGCCTGGAAGCGGCCGGAGGGGAGCTTGCGGACGGAGCCCCAGCGGCGCCGTCGGCCGGAGTTGTTCGCCATCAGGCGGTCCTCCCGAAGCGCGAGCGGCCGAGGCGGGCCGAGCGGATGGCGGGGACAGTGCTGGCCTCGATATAGGCGGCGAGCGCGCTCTCGGAGATGCGGACGTGGGTGCCGATCTTCACGAAGGCGATCCGACGCTCGGCGATGAGCCGGCGGGGGAAGCGGTCGCTGGTACCCAGACGCTCGGCGACCTGGGCGACGGTGAGGTACTGCTCGGGCATGCGGCTCCTCGCGCGGTGGCTGACGGGCTGCGGTCGGCCACCGCGCTGCGGTGTCAGTGATGTGCGGTTGGGGAGGTGGCTCCAGAGCGGGAGCGGTGAAGGGGCGACCCGCTGGCAGGGCGGGGCGCCTGGAACCTGACCAGCCGAGACAGTCGGTGGTCGGTGCGGAAGCTGTGTCAGCCGACGTGCGGCAGAGGAGCGTTGGGGCTCGGCGGAGACAGCTGGAGAAGAACCGCCAAATCGGTCCGGGAGACGGGCTCGTGGCGGTTGGGACACACGTGGTGTCGGCACATGGGAAGTCCTCTCGGCGGCGCTTTCGGCTATGCGCCGTCTTGGTCGACGGGTCCAGGGATGGGGCTTGCTATGCGGTTGTGGTCGGGCCGTGGGGCTCGGCGTTCGTAGCGCCGAGGCCGGTGGCGTGGGGTTGGTAGGGGGACTGGTGGCGGTGCCGGTTGGCTTGACCGGTCCGCCGGGGTGTGGAGATTAGCGTCCAGGTCCGGCCGGACCAAGCCGTTCGCGGAGGTGTTCGCTGTCCGCGTGAGGCTTCCGGTCTGGCTGGTGGGCTACCAGTGACGGCGCTCGCTCTTTTGGGGCGGAAGGCGGCCTTCCTGGCGGGCGATGCTGAGGCTGACGGTGTACTCGTCGATGGCCTCGTACGCCTCCTGGTGCTGGTCGGCGTAGGCGTAGAGGGCGCTCTCGGCGGTGTCCATCGCGTCGAGGGCGTCCTGGGCGCGGTTGGCGGCCTCCTGGAAGATCTCGAACAGGTGGAGCATCTTCGCGCTCACGGCGCCGCCGGACGGGCCGACGAGCTCGGCGAGGGTGATGTCGAAGATCTTGGCGAAGCCGATGGCCTCGTCCAGGTTGATGCGCCGGGGCGGCTCGCCGCTCTCGATGCGCCAGACGGAGGACTGGTTGATGGGGCAGCCGGCCTCGGTCATGCGGCGGGCGACCTCGGCTGTGCTCCAGCCTCGGCTCTCGCGCTCCATCCGCAGGCGCTGGGCGGCGTTCTCCTCGCCGGCCAGTCGGGCGCCCTTGGACTCGGGCCCTCCGGCGGCAGCCATCTATCCTCCTTGCATTGGCTCGATGTGACTTGCAATGTCTTCGCGGGGAGCATATCGTCATGCATAACGAGATGCAAGCAACTCGCTGTGCATCGCGCCTGGGTGGGTTGCCGCCTGTCCCGGGCGCGGAGTGCGCGCATCGCGAAAGGGGTGATCAATGCCGGTGGCCAGCCACCCCGGCCGAGAGAACCCCGGCAAAGGCAAGGGCCCCAGGTGCTACGAACACCGGGGGCCCGACGCAGATCCTCGTAACAGCCCATCCCTGGACGTGTCGACCACGGTGGAGCCGGGTAGCCGCCCGGCGCCGCCGAGTGAGGAGTCGCTGTGCTCAACAGTACGGGCTTTCACCCGCCCGTTGCACCCCCGCCGGGCATCCCGGCGTTCCGTCGCGCCGCTCGTGCGGACGACCGTGGCCTGGTTGTGTCCGGACTGACGTTCGGGCGGCAGCTGCACGGTCTGTGCGGAACTTCGGCGCTGATCGGCGAGGGGAGCGTCCACTCCTGATGCGGGTCCATCGCAGCCGCCACGAGCGCGGCTTCATTACCCTGCCCAACGCCCTGCTGCAGGACCGCAGTCTGTCCTACACCGCCCGCGGTCTGCTGGTCGACCTGCTGTCGCGCCCGGACGGCTGGCGCGAGGACGGCCGGCGGATGGCCGACACCAGCCCCCAGGGCCGCACCGCTGTGTCCAAGGCGCTGCGGGAGCTGGCCCAGGCCGGCTACTACCGGGTGGAGCGGGTCCGCCAGCCGGACGGCACGTTCGTCAGCGTCGCCCACGTCTACGACACCCCGCAGCCGGTTTCTCCGGGTCACCTCGTTCCGGGCTCCGGTGGTGCAGCAGCCGATGCGGCTGGCGCCAACCCCGTAAAGGACCGGGAGAAAGAACCCTCCCTCCCCGAGCCACCGTCGAGTGTGCAGCCGCGCAGCGGCGACGCACCCGAGGGGGAGGGCGGGAGGGACGCCTGCGGCGACTCCACCACCTCCACCGACGCTGTCGGCCAGCACGTTGGCGACGAGGTCACGCCCGTCGCGGACGCGCCGGTGCCGCTCGACCCGTCGGTGCGGGAGAGCGTTGCCACGTTGTTCCGCGTCCTGCGGCCCGAACCACGCCTGCGGGTTGGCGCGGTGGAGGCGCTGGAACTCGCGCCGCTGGTCGCCCGGTGGCTGGAGCAGGGGCACAGCGAGCACGACCTCGCGCGTGCCGTCCTGCCGGGCCTTCCCGCCCATGTGCACTCCCCGATAGCACTTCTGCGCGACCGGCTGGTCCGCAAGCTCCCGCCACCCCCGCAGCCCGTCGCCGCCGTATCCGCGCCGGTGCCGCGCTGGAGCGAGTGCCCGACCTGCGCCGACCCCGTGCCGCGCGAGGGGATCTGCCGCGCCTGCGCAGGCCTGGCGCCGCGCCCGGTCGCCGTCGGCGGCGGCGAAGCCGCCACCGCACGCGGCATCGCCCTGGTCCGCGCCGCCCTGCGCACCGGCACCGCGCATCTGGCCGCCAGCCCGGCCTGACCACCCCTCATCCCGCCGCACCTCACCAACACGCCCAGCTGACGCGCCGGGTGGCCCGTCGACGTACCCGCCGCCCCGCCCTGCTCGCTAGCGGCCTGCCCCAGGAGCACACCTCTTGACCTCCGCCTCGATAACCCCTGCCCGCCTCCCGGAGCGCACGCGGGCCACCGTGTGGGACCGGCTCGCGGTCGGCGTATTCGGCACGCTCGGCTTCACGCTGTCCTACGACGCCCTGCAGCAGATGGCCGCCGCGATCCACGTACGCGGCCCGCTCACCTACCTCTTCCCCATGGTCGTCGACGGCTTCATCGCCTACGGCGTGCGCGCCCTGCTCGTCCTGCGCGAGGCAGTGTGGACCGCACGGGCTTATGCCTGGCTGCTTTTCATCGGAGCAACCGGCGCCAGCCTCTGGGCGAACCGACTGCACGCTGTCCGCCTCAACGAGATGCCCCAGCCGGGCAGTCACCTCCGCCTGGACGACCGGGTGGTGGGCCTGCTGTCGATGCTCGCCCCGCTCGCCCTGGCCGGCGCCGTCCACCTCTACATCCTCATCGCCCGCCACAGCCTCACCACGGTGCCTGCCACGAGTGGCGAGCTGCACCGGTCCGTTGAGGAGTCGGACACCCTCGACGGTCCGGAGAGCATGGCAGGCCTGGTCGCCGGCCTGGACCGCGTCCCGCACGCCACCGCCTCGGAGGAAGCATGCGAGGGCACTGCAGACCATTCCGTGCACCGGCCCGCGGGCACAGCGGTCAGTGGTCCGGCCGACGGGACGGCAGCCGACCACACCCGCGTCAGGGACCAAGCCGAGCCCCGGTGGCTGACGGACCAACTGCCGATCGGCACCTTCGACGTGCCGCCGGTCCACGCCGCGTCCGAGGAGTTGACCGGTGGTCCCGAGGCCGATCCGGGCAGCGGGGACCACGCCCGCGCCGATGACACCGTGGACGGTACTGCGGGTGAAGTCGCAGGTCAGTGGGCTTCCGGTCAATTCGGTCAGTCCGAGGGTGCCAGGTCGGCGGGCCGTCCGCCGGGCGCTCCGACCGAGGAATTGGTCGCCATCGGCCGCGAAGCGTGGACCGCTTCGGGCCGTCTGACCCGAGATGTGGTCAGGTCGGCGATCCGTGCACGGAATCTGACCGTGTCCGAGGACCGGGTCACCGAGGTAGCCAACATCCTGCGCGCCGAACGCGACGCCCCCCACGACCCGCACGCCTGATCCGTGCACTGCGGGAGCCTCACCGGGACCGGGACCGGTGAGGCACCCGCACCAGTCCCGGGTTCTCGCCCGGAGCCGCCGGAGCCGATCACCTCGTACCCCGCCCGTCGTCGGGGCAGACCCACGCCTGTACTCCCCAACACTCACTTCCCCGCATCAGCCGAACCAGGAGCACGCCCTGACTGACACCCGCCACGCCTCGACCGGCCAACCTCAGAAGGCTGTAAGCTCCATGGACTGCAACGGAGTTGACCACCCCTCTGCCTCAGGCGGAGCAAGCGAGTGGCTGCGCCCGTCCTACGGACGGTCGCAGCCGGTGGCCCACGCCCAGGGGGGCGTGGGCCGGCCGGTACTGCCGCGCGCGGCAGCACCGGCCCAGCACCGCGAGGGCGCGGCACTGGGGGAGGAGAAGCCCACCACCGCACCGCTGCCCGCTGCCGCTGCCAGCGCGCAGTCCGCTACTGCTGCTCCTCGTCTGCTGCGCGCTGCCGAGATCGCCGCGAAGCGTCGACACCCCAAGCGCCGTGAGCGTGATGCCGAGAACCTGAAGAACGCGAAGGTCACGGTCCGGTTCAACGAGGACGAGGCCGTGCTGCTGCGTGAGCGTGCCAGTGAGCGGGGCGTCTCGGTCTCCGCGTACATCGCCCGCAAGGCCCTGGCCGACGACGGCGCCGTCGCCGAGTCCCGTGACGAGCAGCTGGACGCTGCGATCGAGGAGCTCGTGGCGGTGCGCCCGCAGCTGGCGGGCATCGGCCGCAACGTCAACCAGATCGCACGCCTGGGCAACATGGGCGTTCCTCAGGAGCCCGGTCCGGTCAGCGGCGTGTTGACCGCCGCCACGGAGCTGGCCAGGCAGGTCCGGGCGGCGGTGGCGGACATCGACCGCGCCGGGATGCGCCTGGCAAAGGGCGCCGGGCGGTGATCAGCAAGCCGAAGCGCGGCGCCAACACGCTGGGAGCGCTGGTGTACCTGTACGGGCCGGGCAGGGCAAACGAGCACACCGATCCGCACATCGTCGCCTCCTGGGACGGCTTCGCGCCGGATCCGGGCCGCGATCCCGAGGCGACGCTACGTCAGCTGCGCGACGCCCTGGACCTGCACGTCGTGCGGTACCGGGCCAAGCGGGAGTTCGACAAGCACGTCTACCACCGCATCGTGCGCGCCGCTGACACCGACCGGACCCTGAGCGACGAGGAGTGGGAGGCGATCGCCCACCGGGTCGTGGCCGCCGCCGGCATCGCGCCGGAGGGTGATCCGGACGGGTGCCGGTGGATCGCGGTGCACCACGGCGACAACCACATCCACATCCTGGCCACGCTGGTGCGCGCCGACCTGATCCAGGCCGACCTCTGGGAGGACCAGTACAAGGTCGAGGACGAACTCACCAAGATCGAGCGGGAGTACGGGCTCAAGGACCTGTCCGACACCCGCACCCGCGAGTACCGCAACGCCATCCCCAAGCGCGCCAAGGGCGCCGAACTGCGCAAGGCCCAGCGCCTGGGCCGGGAGGAGACCGACCGCGACCGGCTGCGCGTCGGGGTCCGCCGCGCACTCGCCGGTGCGGCCGGCGAGGAGGAGTTCCACGCCCGCCTCGCCGAGCAGGGCATCCGGTTCGAGATCCGCCGCAAGCCCTCCGGTGACCCGTCCGGCTGCACATTCACTCTGGACGATGGCCAGGTGGGCAAGGAGGTGTGGTTCTCCGGCAGCAAGCTGGCCGCCGACCTGACCCTGCCCAAGATCCACGAGCGGTTCGCCGTCGGCGCCGACGAACCCGCACCCGGCCGCCCGGGTGACCAGGGGCGCTCGGCCACGGTCCGGTACCGGGCCAGCACCACCACCGACCGCGCCGCCGCCACCATCGACGACGACCCCCGCACAGGGCAGGTCGCCGCAGTGGTCAGCGGCACGATCGAGGTGCTCGACACCCTCGCGCTCACCAGCCCGGTCCTTTCCAGGAAGGAGATCAACCATGCTGCCCGGGCCCTGGAGTACACCGCCGTCGCCCGCACCCGCGCCGCCCGAGGAGAGATGCGCGCGATGCGCTCAGCCGCCCGGGAACTCCTCTACGGCGGCCCCGCCGACGGCAGCGGTGAGGAGGGCACGGCTGCCGCCACGGTCCTGGCCAGCCTGGTGCTGCTGGCGATCGTCATTGCCAAGTGGCATGCCGTGCAAGGCCACCAGCGGCAGGCCGAGGCCGCGCACGCCGCGGCCACGCACCTGCGCACCGTCTACGGCCGGCACGCCGGACGCCCGCTCGCCCTGCTCGACACCCGAGGCCGCCAGCTCCCGGAGCCGGTCCGCGACCGGCAGGAGGCGGCGCTCCTGCAGGCGCTGCCCGCAGACCAGGCCGCCCGGGTGCTCGCCGAGGACGGCTGGGCGGCACTGGCCGCCACCCTGGCCGAAGCCGAACAGGCAGGCCACGACCCGCAGGCCCTGCTCACCCAGGCCGCCGGGCAACGCGAGTTGGCCAGCGCCGACTCGCCAGCAGCCGTGCTCACCTGGCGCGTCCGCCGCAACAGTCGCCTCCCGGCCCCGGTGCCGAAGGCCACTGCGGAAGACCGCCGCACCAGCGCGGCCCGCTCCAGGAGCGCCACCGGCCGCACGACCACACCGGCCGGAACAGCCGCCCAGCCGCCCCGGCCGCCCGCGCCGCCCGCACCCGACACGGTGCGCCGCACGCGGTGACCAGCCCCGGTGGGCGGGTGTCGGCACAATCCCACACCCGCCCGCCAAACCGACCCTGCCCGGCAGCTACGAGGCCCGCAGGCTCTTCCTCCCCTCGCCGCCCGCCGCCCAAGCGGCGGGGGTAACCCGCACATCCTCACCAGCATCTGGAGACAGCTTCTTGAGTTCGACCCCGGTCGTGCAGCGCACCGTGTTCTCGACGTCCCGCAGCGCGGAGTTCTTGGATGGGCAGGCCCTGCAGTCCCAGACCGGACAGCCCCGGGGGAGGTTCGGCGACGTCGTGATCAAGGAGCTGCTCGACAACGCCCTCGACGCGGCGGAGACCGCGAGCCCTGGCCCGGAGATCGGCCTCGCGGTGACGTGGGCCGATCGTGTGGCGCGGGTGTGCGTGACGGACAACGGCCCCGGCATTCCGGGCAAGGTGGTCGAGCGGATCCTGGACTTCACCCGCAACGTCTCCGACAAGGCGACCCTGCGCTCGCCGACCCGCGGAATGCAGGGCAACGCGTTCAAGACCCTGCTCGGCATCCCCTACGCGCTCGGTGTCACCGAGCCGGTGGTGGTGGAGGCGCTGGGGGTGCGGCACGAGATCGGCGTGTCCGCCGACCCTTTGGGCGAGGTCGCCATCCGCCACACCCAGACTCCCTCCAGCCGCACCATCGGTACGTCGGTGACCGTGCCGCTGCCGGCCGCCCTGGTCACGGCGGAGAAGGCGGCGGGCTGGCTGCAAAAGTTCGCCCTCGTCAACCCGCACGCGCGCTTCGTTGACCACGGTCAGACCGGCCGCGCGGCGGGGGCCGGAATTTACGAGCCCACCGCACAGCCGGGGTGGCGCAAGCCGCTGCCCACCGACCCGACCAGCGCGCACCACTACGACGAGGTGGCGATGGCGAAGCTGGTGTTCGCCCACATCCGCGAGCACCAGCAGGGTGGTGCGGATCTGACGGTGCGGGCGTTCACCAACATGTTCGCGGGTCTGACCGGCTCGGCCAAAGCGAAGAAGGTTGCCGAGCGGGTGCCCGGGATCACGCACCTGTCCGGGTTCGAGGAGAGGCGGGAGCAGGTCGCGGTGCTGCTGGCTGCCATGAAGGAGCACAGCAAGCCGCCCACGCCCGCCTACCTTGGTCAGGTGCACCGCGACCACTACACCCGCGTCCTGGACCAGGCGTTCGGCGTGGAGGAGACCTGGTTCGTGCGCAAGCAACTGACGGATGCAGCGGGGATCCCGTGGAGCATCGAGGTGACGGTCGCCCGGACAAAGGATCCTGGTGACGTGTGCTTCGCGGTGAACTACTCGGCGACCTTTGGGGACCCGCTGGCCGCCACCCGCCTGGCCGGCGACGGCTTCACCACCACCGGGGCGCTGACGCTCCTGTCGCTGACCGATGCCGCCCCCTGGGCAGGCAACCAGTCGCGGCGGGCTGCGGTCGTGCATCTGGTCTGCCCGGTGCCGCAGTTCACCGACAAGGGCAAGACCGCGCTCGTCGTCCCGCCCGAGGTCGCCGACGCCTGCGCGAAGGCCCTCTCTACGGCGACCCGTGCGTTGGCCAAGGACAAGCGCTCCAAGAACAGCGCGCAGCGGCGCGAGGAGCGGGCGGCGATGCGCGAGGCCAACGCCGCTGCCAAGGCCGCGCCGAAGGTGTCGAAGAAGGCCGCCGTGTTCGAGGTCATGCGCGAGGCCATCGGGCAGGCCCGCGGTGCCGAGGGCCTGCCGTTCTCCTCCCACACCCTGTTCTACAAGATTCGTCCGCTCGCGCTGAAGCTCTTGCCCGTTGGGGCCAAGCTCAGCGCCCAGTACGTCGAGCAGAATCTGATCCCCGACTGGGAGCGGCAAAACGGGCCCGTCGAGGGCCTCTACCGCGAGCCCCGCGGGACCCTGCACCACCCCCACGACCCCGACGGGATCCGGGACGTGCGCCTGGGCACGCGTGAGGTCCGGGAGTACATCCCCCCGAAGTGGAGCTACAACAAGATCCTCGTCATCGAGAAGACGGGCCTGTGGCCCCCGGTGCGCGAGTCGGGCATCGCCGAGACGTACGACATGGCCGTCATCACCAACGAGGGCTACGGCACCGAGGCGTGCCGCGACCTGCTCGCCAGCATGCCCCCCGGCGACGTGCAGATCTTCGTCCTGCACGACGCCGACCCCTACGGCTACAACATCGCCCGCACCCTCGGGGAGGAGACCGCCCGCATGCCCGACCACCGCGTGGAGGTCATCGACCTCGGCCTGACCGTGGACGACGCCATCGCCAAGGGCCTGGAGGCCGAGCCCGACACCCGCGACGCCGCCCTGCCCGCCGGCATCGTGCCCGGCTTGTCCGACGCCGCCCGCGACTGGTTCACCGGCACCCCCTTCGGCTGGGACTCGAAGGGCGAGCCCATCAAGTGGCACTACCAGCGCGTGGAACTCAACGCCTTCTCCTCCCCCGAGCTCATCGCCTATATCGAGGAAGGACTCGCCCGCCACCATGCCACCGGCAAGGTGATACCGCCCGACGGCGAGCTGTGGTCCACCGCCCACCAGCGCCTGCAGCACCGTGTCGTCGCGGCCCTCGGCGAGGCGATCGACGCCATGTTCCCCATCGACCGGCTCGTCCAGACGGTGTGCGCTGGCCTCGACACCGGCCGGATCACCGGCATCGGCCCGGCCGACCTGGCCCAGCTCCGCGCCGACCGCCCGTCCCTCTCTTGGGAAGACGCCGTCACCACCCTGGTCGACGACCGGTTGCGCGACCACCCCCGCCTGGCCGACCTCGCCCGCCAGGCTGTAGCCGAAGTGCAGGCCACGGACCGCCGGTAGCCGACACACCCACACAGCTGCCGCCCCCACCACCCGGGGCGGCAGCCACCAATATGGGTGTCGTTTCGATGTCTATTCCGGCGGTGGTGATCCATTCAACGGCAGTGCGCCATATGGTCATTGTGATCCCGCAGCCGACGCGAAAGGACTGTATGACCGACTACGACCACGACTTCTACAACCCCGCCCCCGAACCCGCCCGCACCGCCGTGCTCGCCGTTCCCCACCCCGCACCCCTGAACCCACGCGGCATCATCATCACCTGTGCGGCCTGCCACGCCGCCCGCGACTGGCTGCTGATCCACGTCCAACCCGACCTCGTCTTCGTCCGATGCCGTTGCGCCCACGAATGGCGCGAACACGACCTGGAAACCGCCGACGTCACCGCCGCCCGAAGCGATACCGGAGACGAGCGGGAATGGGCATCCTTCGAGGACATGTACCGAGGACTCAGGTTCGACGGGCTCCTCCGGTACACCTACCTCGGCTAACGGGCTCGTGCCTGCTCCGCGCCGCTCTCCACGCCTCCGGCACGCGATGCGCCGCGAAGACCGTGCTGCAGATGGGCGTGTCCAGCCAAGACCGTACAGGCCCCTGCAGATCGCTGGGTGAGCCTCGGAGGTACAGAGTCGGCGGGGACACCGGGCCGGTGTTGCGGCTACGCGCGGGGGTGGACCTGGATGACGGCGTGGCGGCCGTCGGTGCGCCACGGCGTCCCGGTGCTGTCGAGCCTGGCGACGGTGGCGGCGTCGACACCGACGATCACGTCCGACTTCAGCGTCCGCAGTGCCGCGACGGGCGAGGGGAAGTGGCCCGCCGTCTCGGTGAACGAGGTGGTCGGCGCCCAGAGCTGGTCGCCGACCAGTCGGCGGTAGTTGAGGTCGCCCTTGAGGATCGTCATCGCCGCGCCGGTGAACTCGGCCCGAAGGTCGGTGGGCATGTCGTGGAACGGCAGCGGCGCGCAGAAGAACGGGTGCGTCCGGACCACGAGAACGCCGATGTTCAACGCGTGCCACAGCCGCTCGCCGACCGCCTTGGCGGCCTCCGTGGGCGCGGTGCGGAGGCGTTCGACGGCGGCGAGGACGTCGGCCATCGTTGCGTCGGACACGTAGTACGGCTGCGGCTTCACGTACAGGACGACCTGTGCCGCCAGGCCGCTGGCCAGGAGGTGATCGATCAGCACGAGGTCCGGCAGGAGTTCCCGGCCGGCGTTGTCGGCGACGATACAGACGCGCCCGCCCTCTGCCCGCACCAGCTCGGCCCAGAGCAGCTCGCTATCGTCGGTGACCAGGTCGGACGCGTCCGTCCCCCCGGTCTCCGCAGTGATTTGGAAGCCGAGGTCCGCGCGGTTGCCCCACAGCGCGGACGACAGAAGCGCCTCCGCCCGTCGTGTCTCGGGCAGGCCGTCGAGCTTGCTCAGCGCGGCCAGCTCGTCGTCCACCGCCGCGCCAGCCAGCTCCGCGCTCTTGAAGGGCGCGAACGGGTCGACGCCCTGCCACGCGCCGGACCGGAAGTAACCGATCGCGTCGAGCAGTCGGCGATAGAAATAGCTCTCCGCCCACAAGAACGGTGCCTCGCCCCACGGCTTGCCCCACAGGCCCTCGCCCCACTCCAGCCACTGGGCGGCATCCAGCGCTTCCGCTCCCAGAGGCTCCAGCACCCCCGTGGTGCTCTCGGTGAGCAGCCGCTCGACGGCCGCCCGCTCGGCTGGACCGTACGGCAGCGCGTCGAGGACCTGCTGGATGAGCTTGGGGTGACGTTCGTGGAAGACGCCCCAGGCGAAGGAGCCGGGGACGTTGCTGCGGATTACTGGCGTGGTCGGCACATTCGTCGGCATGTCAGGCAGCGGCGGTAAGTTCCCGCGCCCGCTCCGCGAAGTCCACCACGAGACGGTGACGGCCGAAGGGCTCCATGCGTCGCTGGAGATCCTGGACGGCTTCGACACAGCGGGAGGACTGTACCTGCTTGGCGAGCGAGAGCGTGCGCACGCCTGCCGCATGGGCGGCTTCGAGGTCGTTGCCCTGGAGGTGGGAGACCGCGAGTGCGGCCTGGGACATCGCGCCGCGCCGCGCTCGCTTCTGCTGGCGGGCGTGGTCGATGGAGAGACGTGCGTGCTCGGCCGCGTGGTCAGGCTTGCCGAGGTCGCGGAAGGTGTTGGCGTGCTCGCCGTGCAGGTAGGCGGCGTCGATGAACTTGGCCCACTCGGACTCCTGGTCCGGCCGAACCTGCTCGAAGGCGTTCTCGGAGCGGCTGACGGCCTGGGCCGCTCCAACCTTGTCGCCGAGCTTGGCGAGGGCGCGGGCTTCCAGCGCCCACAGATCGGCGAGGCAGGCCGGCGACGATACCCCGGAGAGTCCAGCGCGGCCCGCCTGGGCGAGGCGGCGGCCTTCCTCCGGGTGACCGAGGAGCGTGGCCTGGTCAGCCATGCCCGCCAGCACGTGGGCGCCGAGCGCGGGATTGCGCGACTCTTCGGCGAGGCGGAGGGACTGGATCAGGTAGCGCTGCGCGGTGCCGTGCTCACCGTTGTCGTAGGCCATCCAGCCGAGCAGATAGGTCTGTTCGGCGGCGGCCTCGCACAGCGCGCGCCGAACCGTCTCCGTGTAGGTGCGCCGGAGGAGCGGGTAGACGTGGGCGTTCATGTACTCGGCCAGTGCGAGCCGGCCAGAGCCGCCGCCCTGGAAGATGTCCATCTGCTGGAAGGCGCCGAACATGTTTCGGACCGCCGTCACGTCTTCCAGCCGCACCTGTGGGCCGGGGGTCGGGCTCTGCTCCAGGGTGTTCAAGAGCCAGTCACGAGAGGGCCCGACGCCGGCGACGGCGGCGAACGGTGCTAGGGACAGGAACTTGCGACGGTCCACGTCAGCTCTCCCCAAGTTGGTGACGGCCTCCACGGTAGCCGCGTAGGAGGAGTTGTACACCAGTGAGCGGTCGGCGGACGGGGCGTCGGCGAGGCCGAGATCGTACGTGGTGACCCGGTAGCCGAACTCGGCGGAGAAGATGTCGGCCAGGATGTCTGGCACAGGTTGGCGCGGGATCTCGCCTCCCAGCCAGCGTCGGACGCTCGTCGTGTCCGGCGCGATGTGTGGCTGGCCCCACTCCTTCGCCTTCGCACGAACTCGCCTGCTCAGTTCGCCCCGGCTCATGCCGGACTGCTCCAGAAGTCGCTCGAGTTTGGTGTTCGCCGGTTTCATCGCCATGGCCCCCAGCACGATCGGTAGCGGAAGTGACACCCTTCGACACCCCTGTTGACAGTACTCCTGACTACGCATCGGCGGTTACCTGGTTGCCCGAAGTGATCTGCGCCGCTTGAGGAGTGCTCACCCATGAGAGCCGAAAGCACTGCAACTGATGTGCCGTCACTCGGCTCTCCGATCCGATGGACCCGAGAAGGTGAGCCGAGCTGTCCGCTCCGACCCCACAGGTCGGACGGCGGTGGGTGGTGCCAGCTGGCGCTGCCCGTTGTGCTGCCGGAGCATATGGAGCCGGTGCGTGAGATCGTCCGCGCCCATCTGCGGCTCTGGAACAAGGACGAGTTGAGCTTCGTCGCCGAGCTCGGTGTCACCGAGCTACTCACCAACGTCTACAACCACGCAGGTGGCGGCTGCGAGCTGATGATGTCCGAGACAGCGAGCGGAATTTTCGTCGGTGTCACGGACCGCAACGCCGCCCTGCCCGTGGTCCGCGAGCCCACCGACGACGGGATCGGCGGCCGGGGGCTGTTCCTCTTGGCCGCGATGGCGGACGAGCTCGTATCCGAGTCGCGTGACGGCGGGAAGCAGGTCGGCTTCCGGCTCGGCCTGGCGGCGCCCGCGTTGGGAGCGGAGGAGTCCACGTGACGGCGACCCGAGACCCGGGCAACGTACCGCCGGGACCGCTCGGTCTGCTCCGCCGAGCAGTGCTCTACCGCTGCACGTCGCACGTGCACGTGAACGGCATCAAGCAGACCAAGGTCCTCGACTGGGGAGTGTTACCGACGGTCAAGGCCACCCACCAGCTCCTGCGGCGAGTCGCGGCTGGCGTCAGCCAGACGCTCCCCGACAACGCGGGCGACGAGCTTCGCGCGTGGCTCCGCGACCCCGAAGCACTCACCGTCCTCGCACGGACCTTGGACGAGGGCGGCGTCTACGAACTCGAACTTTGCGGCGCCGGTGTCCGCACGGTGCTGGCAGCGCACCACATCATCCAGTTGCCCCTACTGAGCCGAGGCCGTGGGTACTGCCCGGCGGTCATGCTGCACGGCCGACGACTGTGGGCCAGGAAAAAGGTCGCCACTGCGGACTGAGCAACAAGCACCACCGATCGGAACATCCATCCACTCACGGACAGGAGCCCTGGCTGATGCATGCCCTGAACCGATCCACCGACCCACGCTCGTTGTTCCCCGCCCGCTACCGGGACAGCCCGTTCCTCGACCTCTGCGGTCGCGCGTTCGGAACTCTCGACCAGCTGATGCCGGAGGTGGACCTGCCCCGGGTCCCGAGCCCACGCGGTCTCCACCAGAGCCAGGACGACCTCCTCAAGCGCTACGGACAGCTTCCCGTTACCGGGGCCGCCGACCCGCTCCAGCTCGTCGAGGAGATGACCGGTGACTTCCTCGCCGGAGCCGTCAACTGGCGCTGTCCGGAGCTCCAGTACAACCTCGGCGCGGCTGTCAACGTGGTGGCCGCCGCGATGTACGCGGTCTCCCTCGACGTGAACGTTTACCTGATCAACGACGGCCTCGCCGGCAACGCAGTCGCGGCCGAAGCCGCCGTCAGCAGCATCCTCGCGGACCTCACGGGCATCGACCCTCAGCGGGCGTACGGACTGTTCACCTTCGGCGGCACCGGCACGATGGCGTACGGCATCAAGTCCGGGTTACGGAAGGCATTCCCGGACTCGGCTCGCACCGGCGTGCCGAGTAGCGCTCGCGTGGTCATCACCGAGGACGCCCACTTCTCGCACGCCACTGCGGCGGACTGGCTCGGACTCGGCACCGAACAGCTCGTCGTCCTGCCCGCCGGCGAGGACCGCCGCACCGACATGGACCAGGTCGAGGCCCTGCTGCGGGCCGAACTCGACGCCGGACACCAGATAGCGACCATCATCGTCAACGGCGGCACCACCTACGACCACGCCATCGACGACATCGCCGCGATGGCCGGCCTGCGGGACCGCCTCGTCGCGGAGTACGGCCTGCCCTACCGTCCCCACCTCCACGTGGACTCCGTGGTCGGCTGGGCCTGGCTGATGCTCACCGACGAAGCCCTGGGAGAGCCGGAGCCGGACTCGGCCACTGTTGCGGCCCTGCGCGAGCAGCGACGGCGCATCCACGGTCTTCGGTTCGCCGACTCCTGGGGCGTCGACTTCCACAAGGGCGTCGGTGTGTGCCCCATCGACTGCAGCTTCGTTCAGTTCAACGACCGCATCGACTGCGCAGTCCTGCGAAAGGGCGGCCCATCCGGTGCCGAACTCCACCAGCTCGCACAGGACTTCAGTGCCGTCTCCCCGGTCGACTACACCCTGGAGACATCCCGGGCCGGCGGCAAGGCCATCGCGGCGCTCGCGAGCCTGCACAGCCTCGGCCACCAGGGCTACGGCACCATACTGACCCGCCTGATCGACGCGGCCTTCCTCTTCCGCGCCGCCGTCGACAGGCAGGACGGAATGACGGTGCTCAACCCGCACGCACTCGGCTACCAGACGATGGTCCGCCTCCACCGGCCCGACCGAGCCGCAGCCGACTGGCGGCACGAAATCCTCGACCCGTCGGCGGAGATGGCCGATGCCGTGCGGGACGGCAACTCCTACCTGCGGGCCTTCTTCGAGTGGGACCAGAAGACCCGGATGGACCGCAACGCGGGCGGCGTCGTCTACTCGTTCAGCAGCCGCTACGTCACCACCGCCAGCGGCGTACCGATCTCGGGCCTGAAGTTCTACCCCACCAGCCCGCTGATCGGCCGCGAGCACATGGAGGCCGCCGTCGCCCTGCTCGCCGAGCGCAAGGCCGTCTTCGACCGGGCCGTGTGGCGCGGGTGATCCACACGGCCGCAGCCGTCCCGCTGAGCGGGCACTCAGGCGAGTGCCCGCTCAGCGGCGCATTCCAGGATCGGGTCGAGGTACCGGTCGGTCAGCGCGTCGGCGAAGGCGAAGATCTCGCGCGTCACCGCCTGCGGGTGGTCCGCTCGCCAGGCTGCGATCTGCTCGGAGAGCTCGGTCGCGACGTCTCCGAAGTAGGCGGCGTTGCGGTTCACTCGCTCGGGCCGGGTAATGCACTGCTGGAGCAGGTAGTTCTTCACCACGTACCGGCGCAAGGGCGCCATGTCGAGCCGGTCGGCGAAGTGGTCGAGTACCGCGTGCTGATCGTCTTTCTCGGAACGGTAGTTCTCGATCTCGCCGGTGTAGCAGCTTCCGCTGAACAGGGCCTCCGGCTCGTGGAGCATACGCCGTGCACTGGTCTCGTACTCGGGGTTCTGGACATAAGCGATATCGATCCCGGCGAAATCGGCGCGGAACATGAACGGCCAGCCCACAGCCGGAATTTCGTGAGTCCCTGCCTCGTCGTAGTACTCGGGCCGGAACCCGCCGAGCTGTCGGTAGATCTGGGCCTCCATCACGAAGGCGCAGTCGGAGACGGGACGGCCGAAGTCGCGGAAGACCTGCTCGGTGAACAGCGGCCGGTCGTCGTCGCGGACGTGGCTGTCGACGATGCTCTGCGGGAAGAAGACGGTTCCGACGTGCTCGATGTAGCGCCGGGTGAGGGCCGGGCAGCGGCGCCAGAACTCCGCCTCGAAGAAGCCGGCCGTGGAGACCACGGCTGCCCCTTGCTTGGTCTCCTTCTCAACAGTGGCCAGCCAGGTGGGCGGGAAGATCGTGTCGGCGTCGCCACTGACGATGTACTGCGCGGGCGTCGGTTGGCCCAGGAGGTAGTCGATCCCGGTGTTGCGCTGGATGACCATGGAGCGGGACTGATCGGTGACCACCGTGCAGCGCAGTCCGGGGAACTTCTCGGCGGTGGCGGCCACGACTTCAGCAGTGCCGTCATCGCTGGGTGCGTCGGCGATGACGATCTCGTACTGATCCCGCGAGACGGGCCGGCCTTGCTCGTCCTGCTGGTTGGCGATGCTCTCGATCGTGCGGCCGATGTACTCGGCCTCGTTGTAGGTGGGGATGACGAAGCCGTACCGGGTCACGAGGTACCTCCAGAGTGGGTGACGTGGTGCACTGCTCGGTGCTGGCCGAGGTCCTCGGCCTCGGCCCAGAAGTCGTCGTATGAGCGGGTTTCGGCCAGTCGGCGGATGGCTCCTTCGTGCCGGTGGAGCGCTTCGGCCAGGGCAGGGTGCCGGCAGTCGATGACTCCGGCTCGCAGGCACTGCTCGAGGAAGCGTGCGGGGTCGCCGGCGCGCTGCGTGGCCGCGGCCAGCGCCCGGGTGTGGGCGTGCACGGCTTGTCGGCCGTGGAAGTCATCCGCGCTCGCCCACTGCCGTGCGGACCGGGTGAGCTCGGGGATGGCCGAGGCCAGGTTGCCCGAGCCCTCCAGGCTGATGCCGTACTTGGCGGCGAGCTTGATGGCCCGGTTGAGCAGGAGAAGTGGGTTCTCGCCCTCGATTCCGCTGACCAGCGCCGCGTCCCGTACCGGAAGACAGGCGAGGACACCGTGCGGGTCGGTGTAGGTGGCGGAGGGATGGTGCCAGCGGACGCACTCGATATCGAAGTGACCGATGCCGTCGATGGTGTCGACGAAGTTGAGGTCCAGCACCCGTCCGCGCCACTCGACGTCGAACATCACGACCGGCTGGCTGAGCCTGATCCAGTAGTCGCGCGGAGCGGAGACTGCCCCGACCTCCGCGTGCGCGAGGAGCCGGCGTCGGCACCGCTCGGCCTGGGCGAGTCCGACGACCGCCACGTCAACGTCGTGGCTGGGCAGCTGTGCATCGGCGAGCAGGTCCAGAGCGGCACCGCCATAGACGAACAGCTCGTCGACCTGCAGCAGGTCGGCCAGCTCGACCATGAGCTCGCGCTGTGCGGGCGGGAGTTGCCGAGGTGGTGCGGGATCGCGCATGAGGATGCTCCGTCTCGACGTGCTGCCGGACTTCCCAGAGCAGCCACGGTCCCACATCTGGACCAGCACGGGAGGCGTTTCATCATATTTTGGCCTGATATGTCCCTGGGTAGGGCGCAAAGATCCCATCACGACGGCACAGTGGAAACACGAGTCACCCCAGACGCCGTGCGGCCATCAGAACGAGTGAGTTACTTGGGCAGTACGTGAATTGACGCCAGATCGACGGTTTCGGAACCGGCCGCCGCCTTGATCACGGCCTCGTGGCTCACGACCACGAGCGGCCCCGGCGACTGGTGGCGCTCCACCGCAGCCTTCAGCCGCTCGGCCATCTCGGCATCCGTCTCCCACTGTCGGTCCGCCGGCAGGGCGCCCGACGAACGCCACAGCTCGTACTCGTCGATCGCACGGCGCACAGCGTCGGCGGTCACCGGCGTCCTGCCGTCACGGACCGGCAGCCAGTCGTGCAGGGCAGGATCAACTCGCAGGTCACACCCAAAGGTCGCAGCCAACAGGGCGCCGGTCTGCAGTGTGCGGGTGTACGGCGAGGCGACGACCAGCGTCGGCTGGGCCTCCTGCAACTCCCGTGCGGCGGACTGTACCTGGGCCACGCCGAGGGCCGTCAGTGGGGCAAAGTCTCGCCTTGCCCCTTCATAGACGGGGGCGTGCGGCGCAAGCCTTGCATAGTCGGCCTCTCCATGACGCACCAGGAAGATCACCGCGCCGCCGCCCCCACCCATGTTGGAGTCCCCTTCGTGCTTACTCGCCGCCGAACCGGGTCGACCAGGTCTCCAGATCCTCGTCAGTGATCTTGGCGAACAGGACAGGCGGCACGGTGAAGCCAGTGCCAGCCGGCACGAAGTCCAGCACCTGGGCCTCCTCGCCGCTCACCCAGGTCCGGGTGCGGGCCGGGGCGTCGTCGGCGAGCGCGAACGACTGGCGCATGGCCTTCGCCGCAGTCGGGATGAACGGCTCGGAGACCACCGAGTAGAGGTAGATCAGGTTCATCGCCGTACGCAGGGTGAGCGCTGCGGCCTCGGGGTCGGTCTTCACCTGGAGCCAGGGGGCCTTCTCGTCCAGGTAGGAGTTGCCGGCGCTCCACAGCGCGCGCAGGCTCTGCGCGGCCTTGCGGAAGTTCATCGCGTCGAGGTGGCCCTCGTACTCCGCCAGCAGCTCGGCCACCTGCGCGCCAAGACGCTGCTCGGCCTCGCCCGGAGCGTCGCCGGCGGGCACGTCGTCGCCGAAGCGCTTGCGGCTGAAGGACAGCACACGGTTGACGAAGTTGCCGAGGGTGTCGGCCAGGTCCTTGTTGACGACCGAGGCGAACAGCTCCCAGGTGAAGCTGGAGTCGTCGGACTCAGGAGCGTTGGCCATCAGGAAGTAGCGCCAGTAGTCGGCCGGCAACAGCTCCAGGGCGACGTCGGTGAAGATGCCACGCTTCTGGCTCGTGGAGAACTTGCCCCCGTAGTAGGTGAGCCAGTTGAACGCCTTGACGTAGTCGACCTTCTTCCACGGCTGGCGCGAGCCGAGGATGGTGGCGGGGAACATCACCGTGTGGAAGGGGACGTTGTCCTTGGCCATGAACTCCGTGTACCGGACGGTGTCGTCGGCCTCATACCACCAGGACTTCCAGTCGCGGACCGCAGCAGCCGGGGCGGCGTCCGCCCACTCCTTGGTGGCGCCGATGTACTCGATCGGGGCGTCGAACCAGACGTAGAAGACCTTGCCCTCGGCAGCCAGCTCCGGCCAGACATCGGCCGGGACGGGCACGCCCCACTCCAGGTCGCGGGTGATCGAGCGGTCCTGCAGGCCCTCGGTCAGCCACTTGCGGGCGATAGAGGAGGCCAGGACTGGCCAGTGGTCGGCGTTGACGGCGATCCAGTCCTCCACCTGCTCGGTCAGCTTCGACTGGAGCAGGAAGAGGTGCTTGGTCTCGCGGACCTCCAGGTCGGAGCTGCCGCTGATCGCGGACCGGGGCTCCAGCAGGTCGGTCGGGTCGAGGACGCGGGTGCAGTTCTCGCACTGGTCACCGCGGGCCTTGTCGTAGCCGCAGTGTGGGCAGGTGCCGACGATGTACCGGTCGGGCAGGAAGCGGCCGTCCGTGATCGAGTAGACCTGGCGGATCGCCCGCTCCTCGATGAAGCCGTTGGCGTGAAGCTCGCGGGCGATCTCCTGGGTGATCTCCCGGTTCTGCGGCGACGAGCTGCGGCCGAAGTGGTCGAAGGACAGCTGGAAGCCGTCGTAGATCGCCTTCTGCTGGTCATGCGCCTGTGCGCAGAACTCCGCAACCGGCAGGCCGGCCTCCTGGGCGGCCAGCTCGGCGGGAGTGCCGTGCTCGTCGGTGGCGCAGATGTACAGCACGTCGTGCCCGCGCTGGCGCAGGTAGCGGGAGTAGACGTCCGCCGGGAGCATCGACCCGACCATGTTGCCCAGGTGCTTGATCCCGTTGATGTACGGAAGGGCGCTGGTGATCAGGTGCCGAGCCATCCTCGGATGCTCCAATTCCTCCTGCGCGCAACCCAGCGGGCCGCCACAGGGCGCAAGTCTGAGGGCTGCGACGAGACGCTGACCGGTGTCAGCTCCCGAGCTGCCACACAGATCGAAGGTCTACTGCGGGCAATAACATCCTACCGAGGGCCACTCCCCAGCCCGCCGAGCTTTTCGTCGGCTCGCCCGCCGGGCATCCCCCTTGCGGATACAAGTCAGCCGCCCGGAACAGGCGGCCAAGCGAGTTCCGAGCGGCGACAGGCCATGGGCGATGTGCCGACGGCTGCCGGAAGTGTAGCGCCATGCGCATTACCCGTGGGTGCTCGGCCGCGCTGTAGGCCGCCTCCGGCGTGGAGCTCACGCTGACGACGGCCTCGGTAAGGCCCGTCTGGCTGGCACCCAATCACTCCCATCCGGCTTGCGGATCATGACGAACTATCAGCCACATGGTCGAGCTCCAGCTCCACCCTCCCCGCTGGCCAGAATCCCTCGACCGACCCTGGCAGCACGCATTCACCAACCTGTTCGACGCCGCCCAGGCACCGCCCGCCCGATCGTTGACCCTCACCCCGCCCGCCAGGCCCGACCGGAGCAGGCGTGCAAGGTTGGGCAGACCAGCGGACACCCCACGCCCTCCCCAGCCGGCCACCCCGACAGGACCGCGGAAGCGTCACTCCGAATCAGCTTGGTGGACCTGGGCTGAGTGGCTGGCAGTCAGCTACCGCCGTGTGGTCGACCAATGACGGCTTAGCCCACGAATGTCTCCCACCCGCCATCGCGGCACTGTAACTTTGTGGGCGCGCACGATCACGATCCGCTGGAGGGGCCCCGCGTGAACGCCAAGATCACCACATACGAGTACCCGGCGTACCGGACGCAGCAGACGCCGGCGGGGAAACCTTTGGTGCTCTTTGCTGCGCGGGCGACCGAGATCTCCGACTGGGTGGGCGTGCCCCAGCGCAGTCGGCTCCAGGACGAGCAGACCATCGGGTTCCAGCGGCAGGAGAGCAAGAGCCGGATCCGCGAGCTCTCCAGCTTCTACCATGACGAGCGTAACGTCGTGCAGAATCCGCTTCTCGCGGCACCCCAGGGCCTGGATTTGGTTGAATTCGTCCCGCAAGACGGACATCCCCAGTTCGGCACACTGCGAATCACGAGCCGCGACTTCAGCGGCGATTCACTGCTGGACCTTATGAAGCAAGTTGTGCAGCGGTTGGAGCTGCGCGTTCCAAGCCTCGCAGAGATGCCCCTCGATCAGACTCGCATAGCGTCGATAATGGAGCGGGGACGCGTCGAGCATGGCCTCGATGATTCCACCGAGGTGGACGAAGATGAAGATGTTGATGAGATCAACGCCGCAGGCGTCGACGACTCCGATGCCGCCAGCGTTCTACTGACGGACGAGACCCACATCACCGACTTCTACACCGAGCTCAGAGGTCGAATTAAAGTACTCGAAGCCCTCGATGACAGCGCCAAGCCCGAGCGCATCCTCGGCTTCGATCGAACCGCCATGATCAGCTACCTCAAGCCGGCCATGCTCGTGGATGGACAGCACCGACTCAAGGGCGCGGTACTTGCGGCCGAAATGCTGACGGAGACCGATACGGGGAAGGAATATCTTCTTAAGTCGGCGGAATTGGGCATGAACCCGGACGAGGCGAGTTCATCCTTCATCGCCGATCATGTCCGACAGCTTCCGGTATCGATGCTCATGGATGACAGCCCGAGCGAGCACGTCTTCCAGTTTGTGGTAGTGAATCAAAAGGCCACTCCACTGAATAAGGCACTCCTCGGCACCATCGTCTCGACCAGCCTCAGCAAGGAGGAGCTGGAACCGGTCGCGCAACGGCTCAAGAATGCAGACATCAAGCTTGACGACTCTCAAGCTATTGCCTATCTGACACGCTCAGACGATAGCCCCTTCAAGAATCTCGTGCAGACGGGCATCGCCGGCGACCAGAACACCTCTCTTCAGTGGTCCGTCCTCACGGGCCTCGTCAGCATCTTCCGGAAGCTCGCCGGCGGAAAGCTCTATGGCGAAAAGAATGACTGGGCGCGAGTCTGGGCGAAGCACCACCTCGAAGACAGTGCCTTCGTGGCGCAGTGTGAGACGCAGGAAGAGCGGCTTGCTGAATGGGGTCGCCCGGACGGTCCGTGGCGTGAGGTGTTTGTTCGCTTCTACTCGAACGTCCGAGACACGTTTGGTTCACCCGACATGGAGGCCTCCAACGCCTGGGGAAATTCCCAGCGGAACCTTTTCAATAAGGTGAGCCTGACGATCCTGGCGGCCGACTATTTCGAGTACCTGCGATCCCAGAAAAAGACGCTGAGCAGCGTTGGCGACGTGGATGCCACGATGGAATCATGGCTCGAGGATGTAAGCCCCGCCTACTTCAACAGGAACTGGAACGTCGCAAAGAAAGACATTCCCGCAGTCCGCAATCGCTGGGCCAAGCTCTGGGTTGACTATCGTAAGAATCCGGAGTCGCTTCCGAAGGAGAGCCTGTACAACCCAGTCAGCGGGGCGTGATGCAGCCTCAGCATGTCGCTGGTTTCATCGCCGAGATTCAGAAAGCGCTTGCAAGTAACTGGTCGGATGAGCACCTCAAGGCTCTCTCGGACCGTACCGTTCCGGAAGAGGTTTCGGGACAGCACGGATGGTTGCTGCGCGGAGACCTGTCCACGGTATGGGGGCGCTGGTTTATCGAGAGTCTTGTGGACCTGGCACCGTTCCAGCTGGACAGCAATCTCAACATCGCTCACGTGCACGCGCAGGTATTGGCGCACTTCAACCAGGCCAGCCCCCATTCCCCGAAGGACGAACGCGACAAGTACGCCAGAATTCTGACGGATTTCGCGTGGCAGCTCGTGCAGGCCCGGCGCGACCGTAAACGCCTGACGATAACCGCTGCCATGCGCGACGAGCTGTGGGCGCAGGCGCAGCCGGATCCGCGCTGCTATCTGTGCGGGCATGAATTCGGACCGGCGGCTCGAGGCAAGTTCCTGGGCGAGTCCGGGGACCTGCCGGTCGTGCCGAGCTTGGTCGATTTCACTCGGCCCCGCACACGGCCGGCCCACGCCTGCATCGAGGTCGATCACGTTACTCCGGTCGCTCAGGGTGGGAAAACGGAAACCTTCAACCTGCGGCTCGCCTGCGGCTGGTGCAATTCAGTGAAGAATAGATATACGAATATCTATGATGCGATTCCGTGGGCTTCAGGGATAGTGACGCTTCCCGAGCTGGGAGCTGTTACGCAGCCTCAGGCGCTGTGGGTGCTGCGTACGGTGGCTACGCGCCGGCGCTGTGAGTTTCCTGGCGGCTGCCCAGCCCGCATCGAGGATTCTGAGCTCTTTGCTGCCCCCAGGAACTCAAAGGGTGCAATGACGCCGGTTAACGTGGGCGTCTACTGTCAGCAGCACGATCCCTGGGCTGTGGCTCGCTGGATCGGGCCTCAGCGACTGGCAGATGCTCTCGTCAAGTAGCGTCGCCTGCCGTCCGCCCCGGGCCGCGGGCTTCACCTTCGTGGAGGGGTCGCGGCCCGGGGTGGAGCCGAGCAGTTCGGGGCACGGCCGCTCCCCAAAGCACGCGGTGCCCAGGTTCGGGAATTCTGCAGGCCATAGCGCGGCCTGGGGAGGGGTTGTGGAAGAGCCAGGATGGGCGAGCGAGCGGCATCGAACGGCTATCGCACGATCACGCCTTTCGGTGCCAGCTCGCCAGGCCCTTGCTGACGGCCAGCTGCATCCAGATCGCACGATCCTGGATTTCGGGTGCGGCCGTGGCGACGACGTACGCGTTCTGAAGCGGCTGGACCGTCAAATCACCGGGTGGGACCCGCACTTCCAGCCACACGTCCAGAAGCGTCCGGCTGACGTCGTCCTCGCGACCTATGTCCTCAATGTGATCGAAAACCCGGCAGAGAGGCGGGAAACGCTCCGAGCAGCGTGGGAGCTGACAAAGGCCGTGTTGGTCGTGTCGGCACGCCTGACGTGGGAACGCTCCAAGGTGCATGGCGATCAGGCGGCTGATGGAGTTCTCACAAGTCGTGGCACCTTCCAGCACCTGTTCGCCACTCACGAGCTCCGCCGCCTTGTTGAGGATGTCACCGGTTCGCGCTGTGTGGCCGCTGCGCCCGGGATCATCTACGCGTTCAGGGACGAAACTGCCCGGCTCGGTTACCTCGCAAGGCGTATCGCGCCGCAGTTGAGCTGGGCAGTCTCCGACGAGGCTGGCGGCGCCGTCAAGGCTTTGGTGGAGTACGTCGAACGCCGGGGCCGGGCACCACGGCTGGAAGAAGCACCAAGACCGGTCGCGGAAGTTGTCGCCCAGCTCAAGCCAGCCGCTGTGCGGAAACTGCTCCGTGAAACCGCTCGCCAGGAGCTGGTCGACGCTGCGGTGCGCCGGTCCACCCTCGATACCCTGCTGTTCCTGGCACTTGAACTGTTCAATGGCAGAGGGCCATTCACGAGCCTTCCGCTATCTGTCCAGCTGGACATCCGGGCCTTCTTTTCCTCCTACGGGGAGGCATGCCAAAGAGCCGACCGCCTGCTGCTCAAGCTGCGCGATGACTCGTACGTGAGAGGCGCCATGTCGGCCTCCAGGGTGGGCAAGCTAACGCCCACGGCGCTGTACGTTCATCAGCGCGCTCTGGACGCGATGCCGACGGTCCTTCGGCTCTACGAGCACTGCGCTGCGATCGCGGCGGGGCGCCCCAGGGAGTGGACGATCGTCAAGCTCAAGCACGATGGGCGAGCGGCGAGCTGGCTGCACTACCCAGACTTCGACTCCGATCCGCATCCGCGGATCCACAGTGACTACCAGGTCGACCTGCGCTCGCTCGAGACTTCTCATCGATCCTATGAGGGGTCGACGAACCGCCCTCTACTGCATCGCAAGCACGAATTTCTTGCCTCGGATGATCCGGATGCGGCACGTTACCGGCGTCTGACGGACGCCGAGGTTAGGGCTGGCCTCTACGCCAAACCGCACCTGATCGGGACGGAGGCCGGCTGGGAGGCGGAGCTCGCCCGCTGTGGCTGGAACCTGAAAGGACATCGCCTGGTCAAGCGGCGACCGGATCAGGCTTCTGGTTGAAGCTTGAGCACCTCAGCCACAACGGCTTCAACGTCGAGGTCCTTCAGCTGGTTGGGGAGCCAGGACAGCCGCAGCCCGTTCCTGGCCGTGTGCTCGCGAAGGCCCATTGCCGTCAAGACGTGGCTCGGAGTGTATGAGGCGCTTGTACAGGCCGAGCCTGTCGCCACTGCCACCTGGTCCTGCAGTGCAACGATGAGTGCCTCAGCATCCAGATCGGCGAAGGAGACGTTCAGGATGTGCGGAACGGTGTGGGCGGGGTCGCCGTTGATGGTGAAGCGAGTCTGAGCGAGAGCGGCGAGGAGGACCTCACGGATCCGCTCTGACTCCTTCTTCCACTGCGCGTGCTCACTGTGGAAGATCCGGGAGGCTTCGGCGAGCCCCACGATCAATGGCACAGGAAGGGTGCCTGGGCGTAGCTTCCGCTCCTGGCCGCCGCCGAACATGATGGGCTCGAGAGGGACCTTGTTCCACCCGCGGCGGCGCAGCACGAGCGCCCCGACACCCTTCGGTGCGCCGATCTTGTGGCCGCTGATGCTGATCATGTCGATGGGGGCCTTGAGGTCCTCGATCACCTTTGCGTAGCCCTGGGCGGCATCGACGTGAAGATAGGTAGGTGTCTTCTGGAGCTCGCGGGCCAGGTCAGCGACGGGCTGGATGACGCCGGTCTCGTTGTTCACGTGCATGAGTGAGACGAGCAGTGTGTCCGGCCGCAGACGGTCAAGGACGGATTCGAGGGAGATCCTGCCGCTGGGGCCCGGCTTGACGTACTCGACCTCGAAGCCACGAGACGCCAGGTGCTCGAGAGGCTCGAGAACGGCCTTGTGCTCGATCGCCGACGCGATGATGTGACGTCGGCCACTTTTCTCCCCGAAGGGGGCAAGGCCGAGGATCGCGATGTTGTTGGACTCGGTGGCTCCGCTGGTGAAGACGAGCTCTTCGGGCTTGGCGGCTACCGTCCTTGCGAGGTACTCCCGAGCTTGCGCCACGGCGCGCTTGGCGCGCGTGCCGTACTCGTGGGTCCGGCTGCCGGCGTTGCCGAATTCCTCTGTCATCCAGTGGAGCACCACCTGTGCGACACGCGGGTCGACCGGGGCGGTTGCTGCCGCGTCCAGGTACGTCGCCATCAGCAGACCCCCAGGCAGTTTTCGGTAAGCAGGACACGTCTCAAACGTTAAATCGGTGACGTGGCTACGATACCCTTGCGCAGGTGGGTACGCGTACATCTACCAAGACAGGCAGTAGGACGTCATCGGGCTTCGAGTACGTCTTCCCTGCCATCCGAGGGGTGCAGGCGGGGCGGGAGTTCTACGTCTCCATGTGCCCGCTGCGGCTGATCCCCAAGATCTTCCTGTTTGACGACGAGGAGCTCGCCGCCGAGGTTAGAGCGCAGCGCGTGCTCAACAAGGGCAGGCTCCCCGCTCTCGCGAAGTACATTCTGGATAATCCGGACAACTATGTCTTCAGTGCCCTCACTGCGTCCGTCGACGGCGAGATGATCTTCGAGAGCATCCACGACGAAGGTCCAGGCATGCGCGCCGGCCAGATCCGCATCCCCATGGACGCTCGCTTCCTGATCAACGATGGTCAGCACCGCCGGGGCGCGATCGAGCTGGCACTCAAGGAGAACCCCGACCTCGGCGACGAGACCATCGCGGTGGTGTTCTTCCACGACACAGGACTTTCACGCTGTCAGCAGATGTTCGCGGACCTCAACCGGCACGCGGTCAGGCCACCACGGTCCATCGGCGTGCTCTACGACCACCGGGATGAGGACTCCGCGCTCGTTCGCCTCTTGGTACTGCGGTCGTCGGTGTTCACCGGCCATGTGGAGATGGAGAAGAGCACCCTCTCCTCAAGCTCGCGCCGGCTCTTCACCCTGAGTGCACTGTACTTCGCCACCCAGGCGTTGCTGCAGGGAATTGAGCTGGAGAACCAGGAGCAGGCGGTGTCCCTGGCGCAGACCTTCTGGGAGACGGTCGACGCGGCCATCCCCGAGTGGCGCCTGGTGCGCGAACGCAAGCTGTCTGCACCGGAGATCCGGCGGGACTTTATTCACAGCCACGGCATCGCCCTGCATGCTCTCGGCCGTCTCGGCAACACCCTCCTGCGCGAGTCGACGGACCCGGCGGAGTGGGCACCAAGGCTGGCGCCGCTCAAGCACGTGGACTGGTCCCGCGCCAACCAGGACTGGGCCGGTAGAGCCATCGTGGCGGGCCGGGTGTCCAAGAACCATCAGAACGTGACGCTGACCGTGAACTATCTGCGCCATCACCTGCGGCTTCCCCTCAGCGCTGAGGAGCAGCGAGTCGAGGCGGCGTACATGCGAGGAGACGAATGACCACCCTCCCACTCATCCAAGTGCGACGCCCGCTCTTCGGAGGCCGCAAACTTGCCGAGGTCGTGGGGGAACTCGCCGAGGAGATCCGCGAGCTCTACACCGCTGACCAGGTGCCATGGGTCGTCGGCTACAGCGGGGGCAAGGACTCCACCGCGGTCCTCCAGCTCGTCTGGCTCGCGCTGCAGGGGCTGCCGGCCGATCAGCGAACCAAGCCGGTTCATGTGATCAGCACCGACACACTCGTGGAGAACCCGGTTGTCGCCATGTGGGTCAAGCACTCACTGGAGAAGATGCATCAGGCGGCTGTCGATCAGGATCTTCCGATCCAGCCACATCGCCTGACGCCGGAGATCAAGGATAGCTTCTGGGTGTCCCTGATCGGCCGGGGATACCCCGCGCCGCGCCCGAAGTTCCGCTGGTGCACCGAGCGTTTGAAGATCAGGCCGTCCAACGAGTTCATCCGCAGCGTCGTTCAGGAGCACGGCGAGGCCATCCTCGTGCTGGGCATCCGCAAGGCAGAAAGCCAGGCGCGAGCCCGGGCTATGGCGAAGCACGAGGAACGACGTGTTCGCGACCGCCTCTCGCCGAACGGCAACCTGCCGAACTCCCTCGTCTACAGCCCCGTGGAGGAGTGGACCAACGAGGACGTGTGGGCCTTCCTCATGCAGCAGGAGAACCCCTGGGGGTACGACAACAAGGACCTCCTGACTATGTATCAGGGGGCCTCGGCGGATGGCGAGTGCCCGCTCGTCGTCGATAACACCACACCTTCCTGTGGTTCGAGTCGATTCGGTTGCTGGACCTGCACCCTCGTCGAAGAGGACAAGTCCATGTCTGCCATGATCCAGAACGATGACGAGAAGGAGTGGATGCTCCCGCTCCTGACCCTGCGCAACAAGCTGGACGCGCCCCTCGGGTGCGACGAGGAGACAGGCAAGCCGCTGCCCGACAAGCCCATTCGCGACTTCCGGCGCATGAACGGCAGCGTGATGCTTTTCGGCGACGGGGAAGACGTTGTGCACGGGCCGTACAAGCAGTCGGCTCGGGAGGAGTGGCTGCGGGACCTCCTGGAGGCGCAGACGTGGGTGCGCGAGCACGCTCCTGAGAATGTGCGGGACATCGAGCTGATCACGATGGACGAACTGCACGAGATCCGTCGGCTCTGGGTGTTTGAGAAGCATGAGGTGGAGGACTCTCTTCCGCGTATCTACCGTGAGACCACGGGGGCGGACTTCCCCGGTCGCACGCTGGATTCCCAGCTGGTCCTGGGCGCCGACGAGATGAAGATCCTTGAAGAGATCTGCCGGGGTGACACCCTGCATTTCGAGACAACGAGGGCGCTCCTCGGAGTGGAGCGGAAGTACCGCACCATGACCCGCCGTTCGGGCCTGTTCAAGGCGTTGGAAGACACCATCAAGAAGGGCTACTACGCCGACCGGGAGGACGCCCTCGCCTTCGCGCAGCGCAAGAGGGCCCTTCGCGCGCGCAAGTTCACCACGCCCAGCATTTTCGACGAAGAGACCAGCACCGATGCTTCTGCATAAGATCACCTTGGAGAACTTTGGGGCCTACCGAGGTCGTCACTCACTCGAACTCACCCCGAAGAAGAATCGTCCGATCGTGCTGATCGGCGGTCTGAATGGCTGCGGCAAGACCACGCTGCTCGACGCGATCCAGTTGTCCCTGTACGGCCGGCGTGCCAACTGCAGCGCTCGCGGCGGCCGCAACTACGAGACGTTTCTGCGTGAGAGCATCAACAGGCAGGCTGAGGCCGGCGAGGGCGCGTCGGTCGCTATCGAATTCTCAATCGCAGTAGAGGACAAGGAGCAGTTCTACACTGTTGTCCGCGGTTGGGGCGCCGACGGCAAGGACACCCTGACGGTTGAGATCGACGGAGTATCCGAGCCGGTTATCGCCGGTGGGTGGCTCGAGCACGTAGAGGAAATACTTCCCTTCGACCTCTCTTCCCTGTTCTTCTTCGACGGGGAGAAGATCGAGTCGCTCGCCGACCCGGAGCAGGCCGGCGCCGTGATTCGGACTGCGGTCCGATCTCTCATGGGGGTTCATGCGGTCGAGCAGCTGCGTACTGACCTGGCTGCACTGCAGCGCCGTCAGGAGATGACTCCCAAGGACCAGGAACTCATGGCCGTACTCGAAGCCCGCGAGGCTGAGTACGAGGCGGCTGAGAGGGCCGTGGATGCGGAAGTCCAGAAGCGCAGCAAGCTCAAGACAGCTCTGGACCGTCTCCAGGGAGAGTTGGACCAGTCGGAGAGTGACTTCGAGCGCGAGGGGGGTCGACTCTTCGAGCGCGTGAAGGACCTCGAGACGGACCGTGGGCGCGTGAAGTCACAGGTCGAGGCCTCTGCATCGGCTCTGGTGAACATTGCGGCATCCTCGCTCCCCCTGCTGCTGCTTCAGGACCAACTGGAAGTGCTGAGCAAGCAGGCCGAGCAGGAGAGTGAGGCATCCAAGGCGACTCAAGTCGTGGAGGTGCTGGCGGACAGAGACAAGTGGCTCCTTGGCCTGCTTGACAGCCTCCCGGACTCCACACGGCTATCGGTGTCACGGAAGCTCGCGGCGGACCGAAAGAAGCGTGCCGCCGTCGCCAGCTGGGAGCACGGGTTCCGCCTTCCGCACGATGCTGTGGCCCAGTTGGCAGTTCTGCACCAAACACTCGTGCACGACCGGAAACGGGCACGAGAGCTCCTGGACGAGTCTGCGGACTTGCAGGACAAATTGGACACTCTCGACCGGCAGCTCTCGAGCGTCCCCGACCAGACTCGTGTTGAGTCCATCATGGCCGAGCGACGAGAACTCCATGACGAAGTCGCTGTAGCAAGAGCCGACCACGAGCGCTCGAGCGCAGTCGTCGAGGACTTGAAGCGCCGACGCGACCAACTAGAAGCCGCTGTAACCCGCGCGCGCAAGGAAGCGGGCGACTCCACGTGGGACGCGGAGGCAGCAAAGAGGCTTTTCGACTATGCCGAGCGTACAAGAGGCACTCTCACACAGTTCAGTAGCGCGCTCGTCAAGCGCCACATCGGGCTCTTGGAAGTGGCGGTCCTGCAGAGCTTCAACGAGCTCATGCGCAAGCGAGGGCTGGTCAAGAACCTTCACATCGACCCGGAGAGCTTCGCCCTGAAGCTGTGGGACGAGGAGGGCGAGGAACTTAACCTCGGGCGCCTCAGTGCGGGTGAACGACAACTCCTCGCTATCTCACTCTTGGCCGGTCTGATGAAGGTGGCAGGCAACCGCCTCCCCAGCGTCATCGACACACCGCTGGGTCGGCTCGACAGCCAGCACCGTCAGCATCTCGTCGACCGCTACTTCCCCAAGGCCGGTCGCCAAGTGCTCCTGCTCTCCACCGATGAGGAGATCGACGAGCACCTGCTCGCCCGCTTGAAGCCCTCGATCTCGCACACCTACATGCTGGTCCACGACGACACCGAGCTCACCACTGCTGTCGTGCCCGGATACTGGTGGACCTCGGGAGCCATCCATGTCGCTTGAGACCATTCGCCTGTCGAAGACCGCCCGTGATCAGCTCGTCTGGATCAAACGCCACACTGGAATCTCCCATTGGAACGTGCTGTGCCGCTGGGCGCTCGCCGTTTCTCTGAAAGATCCCAGCACGCCGCTGGTCCGAGAAATCGTCACGGACTCAAATGTGGAGATGAGCTGGCGGACCTTCGCCGGTGACCACGGCGACATCTACCTGGCTCTGATCCAGCAGCGCTGTGTCTCCGACGGCGAAGAACCAACCGATAAGAACGTTGCCAACACGCTTCTGGTGCACCTCCATCGTGGAGTGGGATACCTCCACGGGATGCGGGACATGAGAAGCATCAGCGAGTTGATCGGTCTCGCTGTCAACTGAAATTGACGATTACATGTGAGGGAGCGGCGGAGCGAGGGACCGATCCGCCGCACCTCTGGGGTTGGCCCAATAGGCGTCGGTGGGGTTGATGATGCCGAGGCAGCTGGCCTGGAAGTCTTCCAGGGTTCATGACGAACCGGCCGCACTAGTACTCCAGCAGGACTTTGACGTTTTGCCTGTTCAGAGGGCTGCGCGGTGGAGTGTAGTGGGCTGGTGCTTTATCAGGGGCGGTCTTCATGGGACCGCCCCTCGATCGTGTGCAGCTGGCGTTGGTAGTGGCAGCGGCGGGCGACGGCCTGGCGTTCGTCGCCAGGTGGACCAATTCAAGGCATGAGCGCGGGGCGAGCATCGTGGTGGAAGCGGGCCGCGGGGACGGCCAGTTGCCAGGAGTCGCCGGATCTCCGCCACGGTGAGATCGACCATGGGGCGGGAACCGTTTCTGCAGCCCCCTTTGACGCCGCTGCAGAAGCTCTGCAGGTGAGGCAGTTCGGCAGCGCGGGCTGCGGTGATCCACTCGGTGAGCTTGGCGTTGTTGCCGGGCGCCGGGGTGAGGAGTTCGGCGAACGAGCGGACGAGCCAGGTGAGCTCGGTCGTCTCCGGGCAAGCGGCGGTGAGGGTCTTGAGCAGGTCGGTGTCCTTGTCCCGTAGCTGGTCGGGGCGGGTGAGCATGAGGCAGGTGAGCCGGTGCGGGCTGATCACCGGGCGGTCGCTCTCGGCCCGGCCCTGGGTGATGTAGCGGTAGAGGAGGTTGAGGCTTCCGGTGTAGCCCAGTTCCTTGATCTCCCGGAACAACTGGAGGACTGGGGACGGCGGGGTCCTCTGTGCGACGGGTCCGAAGGTGGTCGCGGTAGGGGGCGACGAGGGTGGGCCGGTACTGCGGCGCCCGTCGCAGACCCTCGGGTTGGGGGACGCGTGCGTATCGCTTGACGGTGTTCAGGCCAGGTTCAGACGGCGGGCGCACTCGAGCAGGCCCACACCCTTGCGAAGCAGGTCGTGGACCTGATGCCATCGCTCGCGGGTGGTCGCCGCGTGCACGCCTTCCGGACGAGGTGGATTCGCGGTCGCCCAGCACGCGGAGTGCACCCGCACTTCCTTTAGCCTCCGCCTTTCAGTTGGGCTCGCCTGAACCGGGTCAATGGCGTTGGTGACGCGTCGTGGCCGTGTGCGGGTGTGGGGGCATGCCGAAGGTCCGACG